>JAKONL010000402.1 GCA_022701965.1 Burkholderiaceae bacterium
AGGATTTCGCGCCGGTCACGCAGCTGGCCAGCACGCCGCTGGTGCTACTGGCGGGCAACAAGTCGGGCGCGCGCAACGTGCAGGAAATGGTGGCGGCGATCAAGGCGAAGTCCGACGCCGTCTCCTACGGCACCAGCGGCAACGGCACCTCGCAGCACCTCACGACGCTGATGCTGCTCAACCGCGTGGGCGGCACGGCGGTGCACGTGCCCTACAAGGGCAGCAGCCAGTCGCTGGTCGACCTCGCGGGCAACCAGATCGACATGCAGTTCGACAACATGACCACCGCGCTCGCGTTCGCCAGGAACGGCCAGGCCAGGGCGCTGGCCGTGACCAGCGCGACGCGCTCGCCGCTGCAGCCCGACCTGCCGACGGTGGCCGAGTCCGGCGTGCCGGGCTTCGAGGCCGTGACCTGGCTCGGCCTGCTGGCGCCGGCGGCCACGCCGGCGCCCGTGGTGGCGTGGCTCAACAAGGAGATCGTCGCGGTGCTGGCGTCACCAGCCGTCGGTGAGCGGCTCGCCGCGCAGGGCTTCACGCCCAAACCCATGACACCGGACGCCTTCCGCGGCTTCATCCGCGACGAGACGCAGAAGTTCGCCCGGCTGATCAAGGCCAACAACGTCACCATCGACTGAGCCTGCCATGAATACCGACCACCATCCCCTCGACGACCGTCTTCCCGCCATGCTGCGCAGCGGCCGGCGGCTGCGCGGCGTCTTCAATTCGCTGCCCAGCCCGGCGATCGTCGAGATGTGCGGCTACGCGGGCTTCGACTTCGTGATCATCGACAACGAGCACGGCAGCGCCGGCTTCGAGACGACCGAGAACATGCTGCGTGCCGCGCGCGCCAGCGGCATCGTGCCGGTCGTGCGCTGCCTGCGCCACGACATCTGCCGCGTGCTCGACATGGGCGCGAGCGCGGTGCAGATCCCAATGGTCGCGTGCGCCGAGGAAGCGCGCGACCTCGTGGCGCAGGTGCGCTATCCGCGCGACGGCCGCCGCGGCAGCGCGTTCAGCCCGCGCGCCGCCGGCTACGGTGCGTTCCCGGGCCTGGCGCACACGCAGCGCAGCAACGGCGGCATCGCGCTGATCGTGATGATCGAGACGATCGACGCCGTCGCGCAGGCCGCCGAGATCGCCGCGGTGCCGGGCGTGGACGCGGTGTTCGTCGGGCCCAACGACCTGTCCCACGCGATGGGCTTCGGCAGCGACTGGACGTCGGCGCCGGTGATGGCCGAGATCGAACGCGCGCTGCGCGCCGTCGCCGCGGCGGGCAACTGCGGCGGCGTGATCGCGCTCTCGCCCGAGGACGAGGACCGCTTCGGCGCCTGGGGCGCGCGCTACTTCGCCGGCGTGACGACCGGGCTGATCACGCAGGCCTTCCGGCAGGCGTCGGCTGCCGGCGGCCGTCTCGAAGCGGCCGGCCGGCTCAGCTACTGAAGGGGCGCGCCGGCCGGGTCGACAGGCCGTCGGGCAGCAGCGCGAGCACGGCCTCGCGCATCACGCCGGCGATCAGCTGCTGGCGCTGCTTGGGCATCCGGCCCATCGCCGCGGCCACGCTCAGGCCCGCCAGCGGACGCGCGTCGGTGTCCATCACGGCCAGGCCCACGCCCATGCCGCCCTTGACCGCATGGTTGCCGACGACGGACCAGCCGCGCTCGCGCGTGGCGCGCACCAGCAGTTCCAGCCGGCTCGTCGTCATGCCGCCGAAGCCGGCGAGCGCCGACGCGTTCGCCGCGATCGACGCGTCCGCCTCGTCGGCCGGCAGCGCGGCCAGCAATGCCAGTCCGGCGGCGCCCACGCCCAGCGGCTGGCGCGTGCCGACCTGGACCGAGAGGATCTGCACCGGATAGGTGCCGACCTGCCGCGCGATGCAGCGCGACAGCGGGCCGTCGCGCACGACGGCGAAGGCGGCGTCGCCGCAGGCCGCGCTGATGCGCGCGAGGACCGGCCGCAGCTGTGCGACCAGATCCGACTCGTCCGACGCCGCCGCGAAGCCGCCCGCGCGCCGCCCGGGGACGTAGCGGAAACGTCCGCGCCGCTCGACGTGCCCGGTGTCGATCAGCGTGGCGAGCAGGCGGTAGACCGGCGCGCGCTCCAGGCCGCAGAGGCGGCACAGGTCGATCACGCGCACGCCCTCGCGGCCGCCCTGCAGGACCGCGTCGAGCACCCGCAGCCCCCGGCGCAGGGAGCGGCCGCCGACGTCTTCGGTGTCTTCCACGGCCGACACAACGTCCGCTGGCCGGACGTTCGGATTGGGCGCTTTGATCGGCATCGAGAAGAATTTGCAGGGTCGCGAACGGTCGACAGTGTGCAGGACGACAACCGGCACGCCACCGCCGCGGCGCACGGCAGACCTCGAACAACGGAGACAAGACATGACCTCACATCCTGCGCGCAGGCGCTTTCTCGCGCTCGCCGCCGCGCTGGCCTTCGGCGGCGCGTTGCCGCCCCAGGCCTTCGCGGACACCTTTCCGGCCAAGCCGGTCAAGCTCGTCGTGGGCTACGCCGCGGGCGGGGCGACCGACGTGATCTCCCGGCTGCTGGCCGTCCAGCTGGGCGAGCAGACGGGCCAGAGCTTCATCGTCGACAACCGTTCGGGCGCCAACAGCAACGTCGGCGCCGAGCTCGTGGCGCGCGCGCCGGCCGACGGCTACACGCTCTACCTCTACACCATCGCCAACACCATCAACGTCTCGCTCTACGACAGGCTCGGCTACGACCCGCAGAAGGACTTCGAGCCCATCGGCCTGATCGCCAAGATACCCAACATCCTGGTGGTCAACCCGAAGCTGCCGATCGCGAGCGTGGCCGACTACGTGCGCTTCGCCAGGGAGCAGCCCAGGGGCATCACCTTCGCCTCGTCGGGCAGCGGCTCGTCGATCCACCTCTCGGGCGAGATGTTCAAGATGGTCTCGAAGAGCAACATGCTCCACGTCCCGTACCGCGGCAGCGCGCCGGCCGTGGCCGATCTGCTCGGCGGGCAGGTGGAGTCGATGTTCGACAACACGCCCTCGGCCCTGCCGCACGTGCAGGCCGGACGGCTGCGCGCCATCGCGATCACCAGCGCCACGCGCTCGCCGCTGCTGCCGGACGTGCCGACCGTCGCCGAGTCGGGCTATCCGGGCTTCGAGGTGCAGTCGTGGTTCGCGCTCGCCGCACCGGCGGGCACGCCCCGGCCGGTGATCGAGAAGCTCAACGCCGAGCTCGACAAGGCCCTGGCCAACCCGGCGCTGCGCAAGCGCCTGGTCGACCTGGCCGCCACGCCGGAGCCGGGTACGCCCGAGCAGCTGCGCGCCTTCAGCAACGCCGAGATCAAGCGCTGGCAGGAGGTCGTCAGGGCCTCGGGCGCGAAGGCCGAATAGCACGAGGACCACCGACCATGTTCCCCATCGATTTCTTCTGGCGCGCGGCCGAGCGCTGGCCGGACCGCACCGCCGTCGACACGCCCGAGGGCGCGATCCGCTACGACACGCTCGCGCGCCGGGTGGCCGCGCTGGCCGCGGCCCTGGTCGACATCGACCCCGCGCTGCAGAGCCGGGTCGGCATCTGCGCGCGCAACAGCGCCGAGCACCTGACCGCCCTGCTCGCCGTGCTGGCCTGCGGGAAGGTGTGGGTGCCGCTCAACCCCAAGAGCACCCGGCCGGAGATCCGCCGCATCGTGGACGCGACCGAGCCGTCGATCCTCGTCGTCGACGCGGGCAGCGCCGGCCTGCTCGAGGGTGCGCCGGGGCATCGCATCCACACGCAGGCGGAGCCCGGCGGCACGACGGTGCCGACCGTCGCCGGACTGATCGCGCGCCACGACGGCGCGCCGCGCCCGACGTTCTCGCTGCCGGCGGAGGCGACGCAGGCCATCAAGTTCACCGGCGGCACCACCGGCGCCCCCAAGGGCGTGATGCAGCCCTACCGCGCCTGGATGGCCAACATCGCCAACCAGATCCACGCCTGGGGCTTCGACGAGCACGACCGCTACATCGTCGCCGCTCCGATCACGCACGGGACCTCCACGTACATCGTGCCGATCCTGGCGCAGGGCGGCTGCCACGTGATGCTGGCCGAAGCGGGCGCGGCGGCCGTGCGCGAAGCCTTCCGCGAGCGCGGCGGCACGGTCTGCTTCATGCCGCCCACGCTGGTCTACATGCTGATGGCGCTGCCGGGCACGTCGCGCGCGGACTTCCCGCGCCTGCGCCGCCTGATCTACGGCGGCGCCCCGATGCCGCCCGAGAAGATCCGCGAGGTCCGCGATTTCTTCGGCCCGGTGCTGGGCACCACCTACGGCCAGACCGAGGCGCCGCAGATCCTCACGGTGATGCGGCCGGAGGACTTCGAGGACCCGCGCAACTGGGCCGCGGTCGGACGCGTCGCCTGGTTCAGCGACGTGGCGATCATGGCGCCCGACGGCCGGCTGCTGCCGCGCGGCGAGGTCGGCGAGGTCGTCGCGCGCGGCGATCTCGTCATGACCGGCTACTGGCGCCTGCCGGAGAAGACCGCCGAGACGCTGGTCGACGGCTGGCTGCACACCGGCGACCGCGGGCTCTTCGACGAGCGCGGCTTCCTCTACCTGAAGGACCGGCTCAAGGACATGGTCATCACCGGCGGCTTCAACGTCTACCCGGTGGACGTGGAGAACGCGCTCGGCCAGCACGCCGCGGTGCACGAATGCGCGGTGTTCGGCATTCCCGACGACAAGTGGGGCGAGGCCGTGCACGCGGCGGTGCAGCTGCGCCCGGGCGCCTCGGCGCCGGAGGCCGAGCTGATCGCGTTCGTGCGCGCGCTGCTCGGCCCGGTGCAGACGCCCAAGCACATCCACTTCTACGAAAGCCTGCCGCGCTCGCCGGTCGGCAAGGTCCTCAAGAGCGCGGTGCGCGAGCATGTGCTCGGCACCGCCGTCAACGCCTGAAAGACACAGCCATGCCAGCTTCCCCCACTTCACCCACTTCCCCGACCTCCCCCGTCACGCGCCTGGCCACCCACACGCTGACCAGCCTCCACTACCGCGATACCGACCTCGTCGAGGACCTGCTCGGCAAGAAGACCTTCACCGAGGTGATGCTGATGCAGATCCTCGGGCGGACGCCGCGCGGCGTCGACCTGCGCATCACCGACGCGGTGCTGATCGTGCTGATGGAGCACGGCTTCACCCCGAGCGCCATCGCCGCGCGGCTGATCTACATGAGCGCGCCCGAGAACCTGCAGGGCGCCGTCTCGGCCGGCCTGCTGGCCGTCGGCAGCCAGTTCGTGGGCACGATGGAGAACTGCTCGCGCCTGCTCGACCGCATCCAGGCCGCCGCCGATCCGCAGGCCGAGGCGCTGGAGATCGCCCGGCTGCACAAGACGCAGAAGATCGCCCTTCCCGGCTTCGGCCACCATCTGCACAAGCCGGTCGATCCGCGCGCCTACAGGCTGCTCGATCTCGCACGCGCCGAGCCGGAGCTTTCGGGCGAGAAGATCCGCGCGCTCGAACGGCTGTCGGCGGCGGTGGACGAGGTGGCCGGGCGGCCGATCACGATCAACGCGACGGGCGCGGTCGCGGCGCTGCTCGGCGAGATCGGCGTGCCCACCGGCATCATGCGCGGCTTCGCGGTGATCTCGCGCGCGGCAGGGCTGGTGGCGCACATCGCCGAGGAGCAGCAGGAGCCCGCCGGCCGCTTCATCTGGGACACCGTCGAGCACGCCATTCCGTACGTCGGCGCCGCCGCGTCGGCGCAAGGCGAATGACGCCCGGCATGTCCGGACCGCGCGACGCCGTGCTCGTCACCGGCGGCTCGAACGGCATCGGCCGCGCGACGGTCGAGCGGCTCGTGCAGGACGGCTACGACGTGGTCAACCTCGACCTCGCGCCGCCGGCGGAGCCGTCCGTGCACGAGACCTTCGTGCAGGCCGACCTGGCCGACGAGCCGGGCCTGCGCGCCGCGCTGGCGCGCGTGGTCGCCGGACGGCCGGTGACGCGGCTGGTCAACAACGCGGGCATCGTCCGGCCCGCGTCCATCGACCATGCGACCCTGGCCGACCTGCAGGCCGTGATGGCCGTGAACCTGGCGGGCAGCATCGCCTGCGTCCAGGCGCTGCTGCCCTCGATGCGCGCGGCGGGCTTCGGCCGCGTCGTCAACATCTCCAGCCGCGCGGCGCTGGGCAAGAGCGAACGCGTGGCCTACGCGTCGATCAAGGCGGCGCTGCACGGCCTCACGCGCACGCTGGCGCTGGAACTCGGGCCGGACGGGATCACCGTCAACGCCATCGGGCCCGGACCGATCGCCTCGGCGCTGTTCGACCGGGTCAACCCGCCCGGCGTGCCGCAGACGCGACGCATCGTCGAGGCGATCCCGCTGCGCCGCATGGGACGCCCCGACGAGGTCGCGCACATGGTGGCGTCGCTGCTCGACGCGCGGGCCGGCTTCGTCACCGGACAGGTCCTGTACGTCTGCGGCGGCATGACCGTGGGGCTGGCGTCGTGAGCGCGGCGCATCCCACGCCTGCCGCCCTGCCGCTCGACCTCGACGGGCGCGTCGTGTTCGTGGCCGGCGCGGGCTCCGCCGGACCGGGCTGGAGCATCGGGCGCGCCTCCAGCGTGACCTACGCGCGGCTCGGCGCCCGGGTCTGCGTGGTCGACCGCGACGCCGCCTCGGCCGAGGAGACGACCGCGCTGATCCGCGCCGAAGGCGGCACGGCCGAGACCTTCGTCG
Source organism: Burkholderiaceae bacterium (assembly GCA_022701965.1). The sequence continues at coordinate 6,687 of JAKONL010000402.1, forward strand.
GCGACGTGTCGATCGAGGCCGACGTGGTGCGGCTTTTCGCCGCGGCGCGCGAGTGCTTCGGCCCGATCGACGCGCTCCACCACAACGTGGGCATCGGCAAGACCGGCGGCCCGATGGAGACCACGGCCGAGGACTTCGACCGCATCCACGCCGTGAACGTGCGCAGCCTGCTGCTGGCGTCGCAGCAGGTGCTGCCGGACATGGTCGCCCGCGGCAGGGGGTCGATCGTCACGATCGCCTCGGTCGCGGGCCTGCGCTACATCGGCTACCCGCACCTGGCCTACAGCACCACCAAGGCGGCGGTCATCCAGTTCACCCGCATGCTGGCGCAGCAGTACGCAGGCTCGGGCGTCCGCGCGAACACCGTGGTGCCGGGACTGATCGACACGCCGCGCATCGCGGGCACGGTGGCGAAGATGTTCTCGGCCGACTCCCTGGAGGACGCCAGGGCGGCGCGCGACCGCCAGGTGCCGATGGGGCGCATGGGCACGGCCTGGGACGTGGCGCACGCCTGCGCGTTCCTCGTGTCGGACGCCGCGTCCTACGTCACCGGCACCGAACTGGTGGTCGACGGCGGCATCACCGGCAAGTACGCCTAGGTCCGGACGGCGTCCCGGGCGATGACCGGCGCGGGTACGCCTTCGATGGCGACGTTCAGGCACGCCGGCATCGCGCTCGCCAGCGCACGGTGGACGGCCGGCGCCATAGCCGCGGCATCGTCGACCTGCTCGCCGTGCGCGCCGAACGCCCGGGCGACGGCGTCGTAGCGCGTGGGCAGGAGCTCGCAGCCGCCCGTGCGGCCGGGGCCGTACTCGCGCAGCTGGATCTGGTATTCGGCGTTCCAGCGGGCGTCGTTGCCCACGACGACGACGAACGCCAGCCCGTGGCGGACCGCGGTGTCGAATTCGGCGATGTGGAAGCCGATCGTGCCGTCGCCCATGACCGCGACGACCGGCGCCTCCGGCTGCGCGAACCGCGCCGCGACCGCGAACGGCAGGCCGGCGCCGATCGAACCGGCGACGCCGTTGATCACCCGGTGCGGCGCCTCCAGACAGGCCGTCGCCCACTGGCCGATCTCGCCGCCGTCACAGACCAGCACCGAATCGGGATGGCTGTCGAGCACGGCCTGCAGCGGACGCAGCATCTGCACCGGATGGAGACGGCCCGGCAGCGCGGCGCGCGCGCCGTCCCAGGCCGGCGGCCGGTAGGCCACGAGGGCGCGGACCTCGCGCAGCCAGTCGGACGGCGCCGGTCCGCCCGCGCAGGCACGCAGCGACCGCAGCGCGGACCGCGCGTCGGCCTGCGCGGCGGTCCGCAGACGGTCGCCCAGCGCGGCGCGGCCGCGTTCGAGCTCGGCAGGCTCGGCGTCGATCTGGTGGACCTCGGTGGCCGCCGGAAAGGCGGCGCCGAACTTCAGCGTGAAGTCGACCCGCTTGCCCACGAGCACCAGGCAGTCCACGCGCGCCAGGAGCTCGGCGAACGCGCCGAGCCCGGGATCGGCCACGCCCCTCGGACTCTCCATGCCGATCACCGGCACGCCGGTGGCCTCCTCCAGTTCGCGCGCCGCCGCCCGCGCCGCGCGGGTCATGCTGGCCGGCCCGACGAGGACCAGCGGATGCTTCGCCGCGGCCAGCCGATCGATCAGCCGCCGCGCGATGTCCACATCGAGCGGCATCGCCTCGGGTTCGAAGTCCGCCGGCACGGGCGACCCGATCGCCGCCGGGCCCTCGAGGACGTCGGTCGGCAGGCTCAGGTGCACCGGCCCCGGTCGCCCGGAGCGGGCCAGGCGCACGGCCCGGGCGATGTCGCCGGCCACATCCTCCGCGCGGGCGCAGGTCCAGGCCGCCTTGCACACCGGCGCGGCCATCTCCGCCTGGCGCATCTCCTGGAACGCGCCGCGCCCCAGCTGCGCGTGCGGTGCGTGGCCCGACAGCAGCACCACGGGCGCCTCGGCCATCTGCGCGGTGTAGAGCGCGGCGACCGCGTTGGCATGGCCGGGTCCGCCGGTGACCAGGGCGATGCCGACCTCGCCGGTGATGCGCGACGCGGCGTCGGCCATGTGCACCGCGCTGGCCTCGTGGCGCGTGTGGACCAGCTCGATGCCCGCGTCGAGCGCGGCGTCGAAGACCGACATGACGTGGTTGCCCGACAGCGCGAAGACGCGGCGGACGCCCGCCGCCGAGAGCGACCGGACCAGCGCGTCGGCGCCCCGGTGGGTGGGAGTCTGGTTCATGGCGCGGATGGTCGCACGTCGCTCAGCCGTAGCTGAACGGGTCGGGCGGCTCCCCGTCCAGCAGCCAGCGTCCCACGCCCTTCTGGCGGTGGTCAAGGGGATCGTGCAGCGTGTGCACCCGCACGTTGCGCCAGTAGCGGTCGAAGCCGTAGCGCCGTGCGGTCGCGCGGGCGCCCATGAGTTCGAAGATCTGCGCCGTCACGGCCAGGGCGGTGCGCGCGGCCTGCAGGCGGGCGGCGGCGACGGCCATCGCGACCTCGGCGCGGCGCCCGAAGTCCAGCGCCGGGCCTTCGTCCCAGGCCGCCTGGAAGGCCGCGAGCGCCTCGTCGGCCAGCGCGGTGGCGGCTCGCAGCTGCGTCCAGAGATCGCCGGCGCGCAGCTGCGTGAACGGATCGTCCTGCGCGCGGGCACCGTCCGCGGCGAACCACGGCTGCGCCTCCTCGCGCACGTAGCGCAGCGCGTCGGCCAGCGCGCCCTGCGCGTTGCCCAGGTAGATCTCGGTGAGCACGAGCTGGCCGATGAGGTTGCGCAGCGACGCGCGCGCGCTCGACGCCGCGCCGGGCGGGCCGAGCACCTCGTCGTCCGCGACGGCAACCGCCTCGAAGCGCACGCTGCCGCTGTCGGTCTGGCGCTGGCCGATGTTGTCCCAGTCGTCGTTCACCGTGATGCCGGCACGGCCGGTCGGGACGACGGCGAACAGGCGGTCGGTGGGTGCCGGGCCGAGCGAGACCGACACGTTGAGCACGTCGGAATCGGTGGCGCCGGAGCAGAACGACTTGACGCCGTCGAGCCGGTAGCCCCCGGGCGTCTTCGCCACGCCCAGGCGCGTGTCGCGGGCGTTCACCGCGTTGCCCCAGAACCAGCGGTGCTCGACCGTGGCGCCCAGATAGCGGGCCTGCTGGCCGGGCGAGCCGAACAGCAGCACGCTCGCCACCTGCAGGTGCTGGAAACCGAAGAGGTGGGCCAGCGAACTGTCGGCCGCGGCCAGGCGCCGGACGACGCGCAGGACGAGCGGCCACGGCGCCTCGCGCCCGCCATGGATGCGCGGCACGGCGAGCGCCAGCAGCCCGCTCTCGCGCAGGAGCCGGCGCTCGGCGAGCGCCGATCCGCCGGCCCGGTCGCGCTGCGCAGCCGTCGCCGCGAAGGCGGTGGCCAGCCGCTCCACGTCGTGACGCACGTCGCCGAGATCGGACGGAAACAACGGGGGGCGGGACGGCGGGCAGTCTGGGATCACGACGCGGGAATAGGTAGGAAGCGGAGTGGAACGCGGATGGAGCGGCTGGCGGCCAGGTGTCGGGCTCCTCGAGGTCGACGACTCTAGGCGCGACCTCCTCGTCGGGCAACGACGCCAAAACGCGTTGCTTAAATGAAAATCTTCCTTGACACCTGCAACGTCGCACGGCCGCGACGGATCGTGGCGGGCAGCGAGGGGCCGCGTACGATAATGAGCGATGCAACTCGCCGAGCACATCCGCCGCGACATCGAGGCGATCCGAAAGATCAGCGCGGTCCCGGCCATGCTGCGCCTGGTCTGCGACCAGACCGGCATGGGCTTCGCGGCCGTGGCGCGCGTCGACAACGAGAGCTGGACCGCCTGCGCCGTCGTCGACCGGATCGATTTCGGCCTCGAGGTCGGCGGCCAGATCGATGTCAGCACGACGCTGTGCATCGAGGCGCGGCAGGCCCGCGAACCCGTCGCCTTCGACCATGCGAGCGAGCATCCGGTCTACAGCGTGCATCACACGCCCCGGATGTACAACATCGAGAGCTACATCTCGGTACCGATCATCAAGACCGACGGCAGCTACTTCGGCAACCTCTGCGCGATCGACCCGAGTCCGCGCCCGGTGTCCGACACCCGGACGGTCGCGATGTTCCAGGGTTTCGCCGACCTGATCGCCTACACGCTCGAACTGGAAACCAGGCAATCGCAAACCGAGACCGCGCTGCTCGACTCGCAGGCGACGGCGGAATTCAGGGACCAGTTCATCGCCGTGCTCGGCCACGATCTACGCAACCCCCTGGCCACCCTGAGCGCGATCGGCGAGCTCCTGTTCCGCAAGAACTCCGATCCCGACGTGAAGCGCGCGGCGGAACGGATCCGCACCACCACGCGGCGCATGGCGACGCTCATCGACGACGTGATGGACTTCGCGCGAGGCGAGATCGACGACACGCACGAACTCTCGTTCGCCGACATTGCCGATCTCGACGTCGCATTCAGGGACGTCGTCGCCGAGATGCAGGCGGCCCATCCCGCGCGCGACATCACGGCCGACGTGCGGGTGACCGACAGCGTCTTCGGCAACCGCAGCCGCCTGCAGCAGCTGCTGTCCAACCTGCTCGGCAACGCCGTCACGCACGGCGCGGCCGACCGGCCGATCGACGTCGCGGCCTGGACCAAGGACGGCTGGCTCGTCCTGACCGTGAAGAACCAGGGCACGCCGATCCTGGCGGCCAGCCTGTCGAAAATCTTCCTGCCCTACTGGCGCCCCGCCGAGAGCAAGGGACGCGAGGGCATCGGGCTGGGACTGCATATCTGCTCGCTGATCGTGAAATCGCATGGCGGCTCCCTGCAGGTCAGTTCGACGGCCGAGCACGGGACCACTTTCGTGGCCCGCATTCCCGCGCAGCCCGGGGCCGCCGTACTGACCTAGCCGCGGCGCTCGGGGGTCGTATCCGCGCGTAAAAGCCCCGCCGACGACAAGGGCCTGAAAAACCTGCTCGTTTTCTTCTTGAAACACCGTTTGGCATCCCCAATTGGCCTGCAATCGTCACTTCCTGTCCGATTCACCTCGCCACAGAACATGTCAGCACCACTCCATCCCGAACCGTCCGCTACCCATCCCAACATGCTCCAGGGCGATCCGAGCCCCGAGGAACTGGAGGCGGCACAGGCTGCCGACGAGGCCGATGCGCAGAGCGCCCTCGCTTCGGCGCAAGCCGAGCTCGCCGCGTTGCAGGCCAAGAACGCGGAACTCGCCGACCAGTACGTTCGCGCCCAGGCCGACGTGCAGAACGCCCGCCGCCGCGCGGACGAGGACATCACCAAGGCGCGCAAGTTCGCGGTCGAAGCCTTCGCCGAGAGCCTGCTGCCGGTGACCGACAGCCTGGAGGCCGGGCTCGCCATCAAGGACGCGACACCCGAGCAGATCCGCGAAGGCGCCGAGGCGACCCTGCGCCAGCTCAAGAGCGCGCTCGAGCGCAACAAGGTGATCGAGATCGCACCTGCGGCCGGCAGCAGGTTCGATCCGCACCAGCACCAGGCGATCTCCATCGTGCCGACGCCCGGCCAGGAACCCAACACCGTGGTTTCGGTGCTCCAGAAGGGCTACACCATCGCCGAGCGCGTACTGCGCCCCGCCCTGGTGACCGTCAGCTCGCCGAGCTGATCCGCACGAGAGACGCACGGGAATATCCACGCTTCGCCTCTTGAACGGCGACGGGTTATCCACAAGTTCACGACAACAACTTTTCAGCATTCAGGAGCTAGACATCATGGGCAGAATCATCGGCATCGACCTCGGCACGACCAACTCTTGCGTCTCGATCATGGAGGGCAACACGACCCGCGTGATCGAAAACTCCGAAGGCGCGCGCACCACGCCGTCGATCGTGGCGTACCAGGAAGACGGTGAAGTCCTGGTGGGCGCCTCGGCCAAGCGCCAGGCGGTCACGAATCCGAAGAACACGATCTATGCGGTCAAGCGCCTGATCGGGCGCAAGTTCGAGGAGAAGGAAGTGCAGAAGGACATCGACCTGATGCCCTACGTCATCACCAAGGCCGACAACGGCGACGCCTGGGTCGAGAGCCGCGGCAAGAAGCTCGCACCGCAGCAGGTCAG
>JAKONL010000025.1 GCA_022701965.1 Burkholderiaceae bacterium
CGCGACCCGGCCAGGGTGGCCGCGGCCATCGGCGACCACCCGGACCTCCTGTGCGTCGGCCTCGACGTCACGCGGCCGGAAGACGCGCAAACCGCCGTCGACGCCGCCCTCGCCCGGTTCGGCCGCATCGACGTGCTGGTCAACAACGCCGGCAACTTCCACGCCGGGTTCTTCGAGGAACTGAGCCCGCGGCAGGTCCGCGACCAGATCGAGACGCTGCTGTTCGGACCGATGAACGTCACGCGCGCCGTGCTGCCGGCGATGCGCCAGCAGCGCGCCGGCCTGGTGCTGACCGTCTCGTCGACGGCCGGTATCGCCGGCGGGATGTTCTGCACGGCCTATGCCGCAGCCAAGTTCGGCATCGAGGGATGGATGGAATCGCTCGCGATCGAGATCGAGCCGTTCGGCATCCGCACCCTGCTGGTCGAGCCGGGCTTCTTCCGCACCGAGCTGCTCGGCAAGGACTCGACGACCTTCGCGACGCCCGGCATTCCCGACTACGCCGAGCGCAGCCAGGCGACCATCGATGCCTGGCGTGGCATGGATGGCAGGCAGGGCGGCGATCCGGCCAAGCTCGCCCGGGCCATCGTGCGGTTGGGCAGCCTGGAGAAGCCGCCGATCCGCTTCGCCGGCGGCGCCGACGCGGTGCGGACGTTCGAGGCCAAGGCCCAGGCCCTGCTGGACCAGGCCGATGCCCACCGTGCGCTGTCGAGTTCGCTGGCGCACGACGGCGAATGACGGCCCCGCACCCGTTCCGCCGTTCCGGGGCCAGGTCGATGGCCGTCCCGGGCGTCACCGCCTTCGCGACGATGTCGGTGGAGGATCGGAGCGACGGGCCGGTGCCGCGGCGGCCCCTCGGTCCGTCGCAGCGTCCTGCGGACGGACTTCCGGATCGCCCTGCCGGTCACCGGTGCCGACCGAGAACGAGATCTCGGTGAGGCCCGCCGACGATCGGGCGTGAACCTCCCCGCCGTGCATGCGCGCGATGGCCGCGACGATGGCGAGGCCCAGGCCATGGTGGGCCGACGACAGCGAGCGGGAGCGCTCGGCGCGGAAGAAGCGCTTGAAGAGATGCGGCAGCGCATCCGGCGGCACCTCGACGCCGCGGTCGGCCACGCGCAGCCACGTCGCTTCCCGTCCGGCTTCGATGCCGATCTCGATGGTCGTCCCGGGCGTCGCGTAGCGGATCGCATTGCCCAGCAGGTTGGACAACGCGCGGCGAACCAGCGAAACGTCGATGCGGACCATCGCGTCGCCTCCGACCCGCACCCGCAGGCCCGCCTGCTCCAGCTCCGCCTCGTGGAACTCCGCCACCGCCGACACCTGCGCGGCCAGGCTCACCGGCGCCGATCGCCTGGCGGTCGCGCCACGGTCCGACTTCGACAGGAACAGCATGTCGGCGACGATGGCCGACAGGCGCCGCGTCTCCTCCAGGTTGGAGATCAAGGCATCCCGCAGGGCCTCGGGCGTTCGCGGCCGGGCCAGCTCGACCTCGACCTCGGCGATCATGTTCGCCAGCGGCGTGCGCAGTTCGTGCGCGACGTCGGCATTGAAGGCTTCGAGTTGCCGGTAGGCCTGCTCGGCACGTTCCAGCAACGCGTTGAACTGGTCGATCCAGGGCACGAGTTCCAGGGCATGCGTGCTCGCGTCGATGCGGCTGCTGGAGAACTCGGGGCCGGTGGCCGCCATCTGGTCGGCGAGTCGCTGCAGCGGCTTCAGGCCACGTCGCACCAGCAGCACGCCTGTCAGCGACACCCCCATCGAGCCCAGCACGGCGACGACCAGGAGCGTCAGGCCCAGGCGACGGAGCAGCTTCTCGTCCTCGCGCACATCGACGCCCAGCCACAGTTTCGGATCGCTGCCGAGCTGCGGCACGTCCTTCAGGTCGGCGGAGATCCAGCGCCACCGGGTCGATGCATCCATGGGGCCGGATTCGTAGAACCTCCGGCCCTCGGTGTCCAGGACGATGCCGATGTCGTCGTGCGAGCGGAAGAAGTCGTCGAGCTTGTGCCGGAGCGCGAACTGCTGGGGATCGTCCTGCGACTCCCGCAGCAGATGCACCACCAGTTCGACGTGGCGCTCGAATTCGCTCTCCTGCTTGAGATGGAAGCTCCAGGCCGTGAAGGCGTAGATGATCGCGCAGACGGCGCTCAGCCCGACGAGCGTCTGCAGGGCGAACCAGCGCGAGAGCGAGGCCTGGATCGACGTCGGGGTCGAGGCTGCGGTCACGGCTCGGGATCGGACCGGCGCTCCAGGACGTAGCCCATGCCGCGCACCGTATGGAGCAGCTGGTCGGCGAACGGGTCGTCGATCTTGGCGCGCAGCCGCCGGATGGCGACTTCGACCACGTTGGTCTCGCTGCTGAAGTTCATCTCCCACACCTGCTCGGCCAGCAGCGTGCGCGAGAGGATCTGGCCCTGGCGGCGCAGCAGCAGCGTCAGGAGCGCGAACTCCTTGGCCGTCAGGTCCAGGCGCTGCCCGGCCCGCACGGCCCGGCGCGCGGTCAGGTCGAGCGACAGATCGCCGAGCGCGTACCGGGTGACCTCGCGCAGCTGGCCACGCCGCAGCAACGCCTGCAGGCGCGCGAGCAGTTCCGAGAACGCGAAGGGCTTGGAGAGGTAGTCGTCCGCGCCGCTCTGCAGACCGCGCACCCGGTCGGCGACCTCGTCGCGCGCCGTCAGCATCAGGACCGGCATCGTCCGGGTCTTGCGCACCGCCTCCAGGACGGCGAAGCCGTCGATGCCGGGCAGCATCACGTCCAGCACCAGGGCGTCGTAGGCGCCGTCGAGCGCCATGGCCCGGCCTTCGATGCCGGTGCG
>JAKONL010000031.1 GCA_022701965.1 Burkholderiaceae bacterium
ATCAGCTCGCCCTCGCGGCCCGCGTCGCAGGCGTTGATGAGCTGCGTCACGTCCTTGCGCTTGGCCTGCTTGACCACCGCGTTCAGGCGCGTCTTGGTCTTGTCGACCGGCTTCAAGTCAAAGCGCGGCGGAATCACCGGCAGGTTCGCGAAGCTCCACTTGCCGCGCTTGACGTCGAATTCCTCCGGCGCCTGGATCTCGACCAGGTGGCCGACCGCGCTGGTCACGACGTAGCCGTCGCTCTCGAAGTATTCGTCGTACTTGTCGAACTTGCCGGCCGTCGGCGTGAGCGCACGGACGATGTCCTGCGCGACCGACGGCTTCTCTGCAATTACCAGTGTCTTCATATCAGCAGTATCCAAAAATGGGGGCGGAGACGGATGCCTACAATCGGGCCGCTCTCGCGTGCGCACACGTGCACGCGCATGTGTGCATATTCAACCTATCAGACTTCGGCGATGCCTTCAAAACCCCCACAGGCCGTCGGCCGCCGCATCCAGACGCGCCAGTCCGGCGTCCATGGCAAGGGCGTCTTCGCCGTGCAGGACATCGCCGCCGGCGACACCGTCATCGAATACCTGGGCGAGATCATCAGCTGGAAGGAGGCGCTGCGCCGCCATCCGCACGACCCGGCGCAGCCCAACCACACCTTCTACTTCCACATCGACGCGAAGAACGTGATCGACGGCAAGGTCCACGGCAACGCGGCCAAGTGGATCAACCATGCGTGCGATCCGAACTGCGAGGCCGACGAGGTCGATGGCCGCATCTTCATCAATGCGCTGCGCGACATTCCGGCCGGCGAGGAGCTCAACTACGACTACGGCCTGGTGATCGACCTGCCCTACACGCCCGAGCTGCTGGCCGAGTTCCCGTGCTGGTGCGGCAGCGAGAACTGCCGCGGGACGCTGCTGGCGGCCAAGCCGGAAAAGAAGAAGAAGAAAAACAAGAAGAGCAAGAGCGCGAAGAAGGACGGCGTCAAGACGAAAACTTCGGGGAAAGACAAGAAGGCGAAGTCCGGCAAGAAGGCCGAGTCCGGCAAGGCCGACGAAGACAAGGCCGGCAAGACCGGAAAGAAGGCCGGGCGCTGACCATGTCCGGCCGCTGGTTCGCGCAGGAGATCGCCGCGGCCGCCCTGCCGATGCTGCCGGGCTTCTCGGTCGAGGTGGTCGAGGCGGTCGATTCGACCAACAGCGAACTCATGCGCCGCGCGCGCGCCGGCGACGTCGCGCCCGTGCTGCTGGTCGCCGAGCGGCAGACCGCGGGCCGCGGGCGCCTGGGCCGTCCCTGGCAGAGCGCGCAGGGTGGCGGCGAACCGCTGTCGCTGACCTTCTCGCTCGGCCTGCCGCTCGCGCCGCGCGACTGGTCGGGCCTGTCGCTGGCCGTCGGTGCCAGCGTGGCCGACAGCCTGGACGCCGACGGGCGTCACGGCATCCGCCTCAAGTGGCCCAACGACCTCTGGACGGCCGACAACCGCAAGCTCGCCGGCATCCTGAACGAGACCGCGACGGTGCCGGCCTCCTTCGCCGCCACGCCGTCCACGCGCCACGTGGTCCTCGGCGTGGGCGTGAACATCGGGCCGCGCGACGGCGACGGCCTGCGTGCACCGCCCGCCTGGCTGCGCGAACAGGTGCCCGGAACCACCGCGCCCGAGGCGCTGCGGCGCATCGCCGCGCCGCTGGTGCGCGACGTGCTGGCCTTCGGCGTCCAGGGCTTCGCGCCGTTCGCCGCGCGTTTCGCCGCGCGCGACGCGCTGGCCGGGCGCGATGTCGAGCTGAGCGACGGCATGGTCGGACGCTGCGAAGGCGTCGGCGCCACCGGCGAGCTCCGGGTGCTGACCGCCGACGGGCCGCGGGCGGTCTCGAGTTCCGAGGTCAGCGTGCGGCCGCGTGGCGCGGTGGCTCCGGCAGTCCCATGAAGACGCATCCGGCATGGGGTGTCGCGGCCGTCGTGCTGGTGCTGGCCAACGTCGTCTACTTCGCGTGGAGCCGCGGCGCGCTCGCGGTGGTCGGCCTGGTGCCGGAGCGCCTGACCCAGTCGGAGCCGCACCGGCTCGCCGACCAGGTGCGTCCCGAACTGCTGCGGGTGCTGAAGGAACCGCCACCGGTGCGTACGCCGGAGTCGGCTGCCGCGCCGCTGCAAGACCGGACGCCGCAGCCGGACGTCAGTCCGACAGATCGAAGCGAACGCTGAAACGTGTGCCGGGCGGCCGCTGGCCCGCGTGCGCATCTTCCAGGGTCACCGTCGCGCGATGCTGGCGTGCGATCTCCCGCACGATGGGCAGGCCCAGGCCCGAGCCGTCGGCCTCGTTGCCGAGGACGCGGTAGAAGGGCTCGAACACCAGCTCCCGGTCGGCCTGCGCGATGCCCGGCCCGTTGTCCTCCACCTGCAGCAGCACCACGCGCCCGAACGGATCGGCCAGCACGCGCGCCGTGACCACGCCCGGGTGCGCATCGCCCGACGGCGTGTAGTTGAGCGCGTTGTCGACCAGGTTGCGCACCAGCTCCTTGAGCAGTGTCGGATTGCCCGGCAGCAGCACGCCCGGCGCGCCGGCTTCCGCGCCGTCGTAGCCGAGGTCGATGCGCTTGTCGATCGCGCGCGGCACGGCCTCGCGCACCACCTCGATCGTCAGCCGCGCCAGGTCGCAGGGCTGGCGGCCGATGCTCGCGCCGCTGCTCTCCGCGCGCGCCAGCGACAGCAGCTGGTTGACGGTGTGGGTGGCGCGCACGCTGGCACGCCCGATCTGCTTGAGCGAGTGCTTGAGCTCCTCGGCGTTGGCACCCTCGCGCTGTGCCAGGTCGGCCTGCATGCGCAGCCCGGCCAGCGGCGTCTTGAGCTGGTGCGCGGCGTCGGCCAGGAAGCGCTTCTGCGTCGCGATCGAGCTGTGCAGCTTGCCCAGCAGCTCGTTGACCGACGACACCAGCGGCACCACCTCCAGCGGCACCGTCGATTCGTCGAGCGGGCTCAGGTCGTCGGGCCGGCGCTCGCGGATGCGCGCCTCGATCACCGACAGCGGCTTGATGCCGCGCACCAGCGCCAGCCAGATCAGCAGCACCGCCAGCGGCAGGATCGCGAACTGCGGCAGCAGCACGCCCTTGATGATCTCGGTGGCCAGCACCGACTGCTTGCCGCGCGTCTCGGCCACCTGGATCAGCGCGGGCTGGACGCCGGCGCCGGGCTGCACCCAGAGCGATGCGATACGCACGGGCTGGCCGCGCATCTCGGCGTCGTGCAGGTAGACCGTGCCGGGCACGGGCGGTTCGTCGGCCAGCGGCGGCGGCACGTCGCGCTCGCCGCTCAGGAGCGCCCCGCCGGCGTCGAGCACCTGGTAGTACACGCGGTCGGCGTCGTCGCCGCGCAGGATCTCGCGCGCGGGCTGCGGCAGCAGGAACTGGAGCCTGCCGTACTGCACCAGTACCAGCCGCGCGAGCGTCTGCACGTTGTATTCGAGCGCACGGTCGAAGGGCGCGTTGGCGATGCCCTGGGCCACCAGCCAGGTCAGGCCGATGCTGACGGGCACCAGCAGCAGCAGCGGCGTCAGCATCCAGTCGAGGATCTCCCCGAACAGCGAACGCTGCGCCCGCTGGAACAGCTTCACGCCGCGATCTTTTCCAGGCAGTAGCCCAGGCCGCGCACGGTGGCGATGCGCACCGGGCCCTTCTCGATCTTCTTGCGCAGGCGGTGGATGTAGACCTCGATGGCGTTGATGCTGACCTCCTCGCCCCACTCGCACAGGCGCTCGACCAGCTGGTCCTTGCTCACCAGCCGGCCGGCGCGCTGCAGCAGCACCTCGAGCAGGCCGAGCTCGCGTGCCGACAGCTCGACCATCCTGCCGTCGAGCGTCGCGACGCGGCCGGCCTGGTCGTACACCAGCGGGCCGTGCCTGATCGCGTTGCTGGTGCCGCCCATGCCGCGACGCGTCAGCGCCCGCACGCGGGCTTCGAGCTCCTGCAGCGAGAACGGCTTGGCCATGTAGTCGTCGGCGCCGTGGTCCAGGCCCCTGACGCGTTCCTCGACGCTGTCGGCCGCCGTCAGCACCAGCACCGGCAGCTGCGAGCCGCGGGCGCGCAGGCGCTTGAGGATCTCCAGGCCGTGCATGTTCGGCAGGCCGAGGTCGAGGATCAGCAGGTCGAACTCGCTGTTGGTCATGAGCGCCGCGTCGGCCTGGGATCCGGTCGCCACGCGGTCGACGGCCGCGCCCGAGGTGCGCAGGCTGCGCAGCAGCGCATCGGCGAGCACCTGGTCATCTTCCGCAATCAGAATCCGCATCGCCACCTCCGGCCGGTTGTGCGTCGTGTCGGCGCCGCGCAAATTCTAGGTGCCGGCATAGGCCTCGAGTCCGATCGTTACTACCGTGGCCACGTCGTCGCCCACGCTGGCGCGGAACTCGGCCTCGGCCTGCGCCACGGCGTTGCGGAAGGCCTCGAGCCATGCCAGCCCGTCGGCGGTGAACATCACCCGGCGCGCGCGGGCGTCGAGCGGGTCGGGACCGCGCGTGACGAGGTTCCAGGCCTCGCACTGGTCGACCAGCGTGCCCATGGCCTGCTTGGTCATGCCGGCGCGCTCGGCCAGCTCCGTCAGCCGCGAGCCGCCGCGCGCGAGATGGCGCGTGACGTGGATGTGCGCGGCGCTGATCTGCGCGCGCGCGGCGAGGTTCGACAGCGCCAGCGGCACCTCCGCGTCGTGCGCCATCAGCACCAGCACGCGTTCGTCGAAACGGCGCATGGCATGGCCCAGCAGACGCCCCAGATGGGTCTGGCGCCATGCGTCGGTGTCGCCTGGAATCACGGAACGGGAGGATTCGGTCATGACTGAAAATGGTAAATCAAACTGACCAAATAACAGGTTTATTTTTTCCGACCCGCCTCTAAACTACTGTTCAAGCATCCAGTCGCCCCACCGGGAGAGATGGATGGAATCGAATCCAAACCGTTGATACTTCAGGAGTTTTTCAAATGGACGCACTCGTCAAGGGCACCAGCATTTCCGTCGCAGGCAGCGAAAAATCCAAGGCGCTCCAGGCCGCACTGGCGCAGATCGAAAAGCAGTTCGGCAAGGGCACGATCATGCGTCTGGGCGAAGGCGAAGCACTGGAGGACGTGCAGGTCGTCTCCACCGGCTCGCTCGGCCTGGACATCGCGCTCGGCGTCGGCGGTCTGCCGCGCGGCCGGGTGATCGAGATCTACGGCCCCGAATCCTCGGGCAAGACCACGCTCACGCTGCAGGTCATCGCCCAGATGCAGAAGCAGGCCGGCACCTGCGCCTTCGTCGACGCCGAGCATGCGCTCGACGTGCAGTACGCGCAGAAGCTCGGCGTCAACCTGTCCGACCTGCTGATCAGCCAGCCCGACACCGGCGAGCA
>JAKONL010000040.1 GCA_022701965.1 Burkholderiaceae bacterium
GTGTGCAGCACGCCGATGTTGAAGCGTCCCGGCAGCGGCGGCGGATAGAGCGGGACCAGGTCTTCCGGCACCGCGCGGTGCGGGAAGCTGCGCCCGTGCACCGCGACGCCCAGCGCCTCGAGCTCGACCGTCTCGCTCTTCGCGGCGCTGAAGACGTGCACGCCGTCGACCTCCGGCAGCTGCCGCGTGATCTGGCTCTCGGCGTCGTGGTTGCCCTTGATGATGAAGACACGGATGCCCGCGCGGCCGAGCCGCAGCATCTGGTCGCGGAAGAACAGGCCGGTGCGGAAATCCGCCCAGTTGCCGTCGTAGATGTCGCCCGCCAGCAGCACGAACGCGACCTGCTCGCGCAGCGCCAGATCGACCAGCGCGATCAGCGCGTGGCGCGACGCGCCGCGCAGGCGCGCGACCGGAGCGCCGTCGTAGCTGTCGAGCCCGCGCAGGGGGCTGTCGATGTGGAGGTCGGCCGCATGGATGAATTTCATGAGGCATGACCTTAGCGCATGGGCCTGCAGGGGGCGGCCGCCGCCCGTGGTAGGTTCCGCGCCGCTCACTTTCCTAGCCCATGACAAAAAACAAAGACAAAGCCCGCACGATCAAGATCGTCGTCATCACTTTCCTCGTCACCGTCGCCGCCACGCTGCTGGTGCTCAACTTCACTTCGGGAGAACGCAAGATCGAAGAACGCGTGGAGCGCCAGTACGCGCTGCGCGACGACCAGTTCCAGCGCGCGCTCGGCGTACTGCTCGGCCCGCCGATCACCACCGGCAACGTCTTCACGGCACTGCACAACGGCGACGAGATCTTCCCGCCGATGCTCGAGGCCATCCGGGGCGCGAAGGAGAGCATCACCTTCGAGACCTACATCTACTGGTCGGGCGACATCGGCCGCGCGTTCGCCGACGCGCTGAGCGAGCGCGCGAAGGCCGGCGTGAGCGTGCACGTGCTGCTCGACTGGGTCGGAAGCGCCAAGATCGACGAGAAGTTCCTCAAGGAGATGGAGGCCTCGGGCGTGCATATCCGCAAGTTCCACAAGCCGAGCTGGTACGACATCGCCCGGCTCAACAACCGCACGCACAGGAAGCTGCTCGTGGCCGACGGGCGCATCGGCTTCACCGGCGGCGTCGGCATCGCGCCCTCGTGGACCGGCAACGCGCAGGACCCGGACCACTGGCGCGACTCGCACTATCGCGTCGAGGGACCGGTGGTGGCGCAGATCCAGTCGGTCTTCATGGACAACTGGATCAAGGCTTCGGGCGAGGTGCTGCACGGCGAGCGCTACTTCCCGAAGATCGTCCCCGACCCGGCGAAGGCCGCCGGCGGCACGACCGGCGTCTCCGGCGGCGGCCGGGCGCAGATGTTCAGCAGCTCGCCCTCGGGCGGCAGCGAGAGCATGCACCTGATGTACCTGCTGGCGATCGCCGCGGCGACGAACACCATCGACCTGTCGAGCGCCTATTTCGTGCCCGACGAGCTCACCGTCAAGGCGCTGGTCGATGCAGCGAAGCGCGGCGTGCGCATTCGCATCATCACGCCCGGCCCGCTGATCGACGCCGACTCCGTGCGCGCGGCCTCGCGGTCGAGCTGGGGCCCGCTGCTGGAGGCCGGCATCCAGATCAGCGAATACCAGCCCACCATGTTCCATTGCAAGGTGTTCACCGTCGACGGACTGCTGGTGTCGGTCGGCTCGACCAATTTCGACAACCGCTCGTTCCGGCTCAACGACGAGGCCAATCTCAACATCTACGACGAGGCCTTCGCCGCGCAGGAAACCCGCGTGTTCGAGGAGGACCTGAAGCGTTCGACGCGCATCACGCTGGAGGCCTGGCGCGACCGGCCCTTGTGGGACAAAGCCAAGGAGCGGCTCGCCTCCCTGCTGTCGAGCCAGCTGTAGGGCTGCGGGGCGGTGGCAGGCCGCATAAGCACATGCGAATTCAGTATTTGTAATTGGCATGCTCCATGCGTCATGATTCGTTTTTCGGATCATCACGCATGGAACTACGCCAACTCGAAGCCTTCACCGCCGTCATGTCGGTGGGCAGCTTCACGGGCGCGGCCAAGCTGCTGGCGCGGTCCCAGCCGGCGGTGACACGGCTGGTGCAGGAGCTGGAATCGGAGATCGGCTACCCGCTCTTCACCCGCAACGGGCCCCGCGTCACGCCGACCCGGCAGGGCTTCCTGCTGTTCGAGGACGCCGAGCGGGC
This sequence comes from Burkholderiaceae bacterium, assembly GCA_022701965.1. The sequence goes on from JAKONL010000040.1 coordinate 2,205, forward strand.
GCTCGCCGGGCTGCGCCAGATCCATGCGCGGGCCGCCGAGATCGCGCGCGGCGACGCGGCGCCGCTGCTGCTGGCCGCGATCTCGGCGATCGGCGTGGGCCTGATGCCGGAGGCGCTGGTCCGCCTGGAGGGCGGGCGCCGCCCCGCGGCGGTGCAGTTGCGCACGGCCTCGCCCGAACAGGTCGCCCATGCGGTCATCGACGGCACGGTGCAGCTCGGCGCGACCAGCCTGCCGCTCGCGCACAGCGGCCTGCAGGTGCACTGGATCGGCGAGCTGCCGTGCGTCGCGGTGCTGCGCGAGGACGACGAGCTCGCCGCCCGCGACGTGGTGCCGCTGGCCACGCTGGCGCAGCGCCGGCTCATCGCGATGAGCGACACCTCCCGCCTGCGACACCGGGTGGACGCCGCGATGCGTGCCGCCGGCCAGTCGGCCGACCGGCGCGGCGTGCTGATCGAGACCAATTCGTCGATCAATGCGCAGGCGATGGTCCGCTCCGGTCTGGGCGTCGCCGTGCTGGAGCCGCTGACGCCGCACGGCGCGCCGCTCGCCGGCCTCGTCGTGCGCCCGCTCGACACGGCGATCCCCTTTTTCTTCGGCGTCGTCACGCCGCTCTCGCGGCCGCCCGGCGATGCGGTCGTCGCCCTGGCAGACGCCTTGCTTGCGGCGGCCCGGGCGCTGCCCGGCTTCGTGCGGCACGACGCCGCCGACCATGCCGCACTGCTGCAGGAAGGACCATCGACATGAGCCCATCGCACCCGCTGCCCGAGGGTCTGGCGGCACTCGAAGCGCGCCTGAGGCAGGACTTCGCCTGGCTGGGCCTGCCCGCCAGACGCTGGGTGCCGGCGGACCCGGCGCGCGATTGGCTGGACGTCGCGATCGTCGGCGGCGGCATGGCCGGCCTGGCGCTGGCGGCGGCGCTGCGCCACCTCGGCGTGCGGGCGCCGGTGTTCGACCGGGCGCCCGAAGGCTTCGAAGGCCCGTGGGCCACGACCGCGCGCATGGAGACGCTGCGCTCTCCCAAGGAACTCACCGGGCCGGCGCTCGGCTTCGGGGCGCTCACCTTCCGCGCCTGGTTCGAGTCGCAGTTCGGCCTGGCCGCCTGGGACGCGCTCGACAAGATCCCGCGCCTGCAGTGGGCCGAGTACCTGCGCTGGTACCGCCGCGTGCTGGCGCTGGACGTGCGCAACCGCCAGCGCGTGCTGGCGATCCACCCGTGCGCCGACGGCGCGGTGCGGCTCGACCTGGCCGACGACGAGCGCGACGGCGCGCCGTACAGCGTGCTGGCGCGCCACGTCGTGCTGGCCACCGGCCGCGACGGCCTGGGCGGGCCGTGGGTGCCCGACTGGGCCCGCGCCCTGCCGCGCGATCGCTGGGCGCATTCG
>JAKONL010000068.1 GCA_022701965.1 Burkholderiaceae bacterium
GGGCAACCGCTGCACGGTCCACACCGTCTCGGCGCACATGCTCTACGAGAACAGCGATCCGTTCCTGCTGCACGAGCCCGGCGGCGTCCTCGACGTGACCGAGGCGCGCTACGCGGCGCTCGACGAGCGCTCGGTGCGGGTCACCGGCTCGCGCTTCGAGCCCCGGCCCTACACGATGAAGCTCGAGGGCGCTTCCGGCGGCGCCTTCCAGACCCTGATGCTGGTCGGCATCCAGGACCGCAAGGTACTCGCCGAGCCCGACCGCTTCCTCGCGCGCCTGCACGGGGTGCTGACGACCCGCGTGCGCGAGGCGATGGGCGAGCGCGCCGGCGCCTTCGACATCTCGCTGCGTCCCTACGGCTGGAACGCGGTCGACGGCACGCCGGTGGAGGCCGGCACCGCGGCGCCGCGCGAGATCGGTCTGCTGTTCGTCGCCACCGCGTCGACCCAGCACCTCGCCACGCAGATCGCCAAGACCTGCAATCCGTGGCTGTTCCACCTGCCGCTCGACGAGGGCGACCCGATGCCGAGCTATGCGTTCCCGTTCTCTCCGGCGGAGATCGAGCGCGGGCAGGTGTTCGAGTTCCGGCTCAACCACGTCGTCGCGGTGGACGATCCGGCCGAGCTGGTGCGCACCGTGTTCGTCCCGGTCGAGGAGGTGGCCCATGGCTGAGACCGTCAACGACGTCTGCCGCCACGTGCGCTCGAAGAACGCCGGCCCGTTCTGGATCACGCTGGACCTGTCGTTCGCCGACCGTGCCGCGTTCGACCGCTACGCCCGGGCGCCGCAGCTGCAGCCGGCGGCGATCGGCGCGCTGTTCGACGTCGATCCGGCGCAGGTCAAGCACTTCGCCGTGCCCGGACTGCTCGTGGTGAAGATCTCCTATCCGCGTCGCCACGCGCAGGGCGGCGCACTGGAACGCGACATGCACGGCGGGCAGCAGTACATCCGGCTGCTCGACGTCGAACTCGACCCCTCGTGAGGGACTGCGTGGCGCGATCGCCGTTCAGGAACCAGGGAGTTCGGCAGGCGCATCGGCCGGCACGTGGCGCCGCGATCCGGGTGGGGGCAGCCACGCCTGCAGCGCATCGGCGAGTCGCCACCGATCGTGCGCACGCCGGCCGTGTGCGCGATGGTCGCGTGGCGTCATCGCCGGCGAACCGTTCCATCCCGGGTCGGTTCCAATCGCGGCCATGACACAGACCACCTTTCGACGCGGCGCCGATGCATTGATCCAGACGCTGCGCGCCGCCGGCGTCGCGCGCATCTTCACGCTGTCGGGCAATCACATCATGTCGGTCTTCGATGCCGCCATCGGCTCGGGCATCGAACTCGTCCACACGCGTCACGAGGCCAGCACGGTCCACATGGCGGATGCCTGGTCGCGCATCACCGGCGAGGTCGGCATCGCCCTCGTCACCGGCGGTCCGGGGCACGCCAACGCGGTGTCGGCGTTGTACACCGCGCTCATGGCCGAAGCGCCGATCGTGCTGCTGTCGGGTCATGCGCCCCACGACCAGATCGGCCTGGGCGCGTTCCAGGAGATGCGCCAGGCCGAGATGGCCGCGCCCGTGTGCAAGGCCGCCTGGACCTGCGCGCGCGCCGGGGACGTGGCCGCGGAGGTGGCGAAAGCCATCCGTCTGGCCCGATCCGGCCGGCCCGGGCCCGTGCATCTGAGTCTGCCGACCGATGTGCTGGAAGGTCCGGCGAGCAGCGGTGTTCCGTCGGCGCGGGCTTTCCTGCCCGAACCGACGTCCCTCGATCCGGACCTCGCGGCGCGCCTGGTCGAGCGCCTGGCGCAGGCCGCGCGGCCGATGATCCTGGTCGGACCGGCGTGCCTGACGCGGGCCGGACGCCGAGCGATCGAGGCCCTGGAGGAGGCGATGGGCGTTCCGGTCATCGGCATGGAAAGTCCGCGTGGCGTCAACGATGCGAGTCTCGGTGCGTTCGCCCCGTTGCTCGATCGGGTGGACTGCCTGTTGCTCGTCGGCAAGCGGGTCGATTTCACCCTGCGGTTCGGCGCCGCCTTCGCCGCGGCGACCGAGGTGCACCAGGTCGATCCGGACGTCGCCGAGATCGAGCGTGGCCGCCAAAGCCTGGGCGACCGATCCGGAATCACGGCGCAGGCCGATGCCGGGCCGGCCCTGCACGCATTGACGATCGCCGCCCGGTGCTCGTCGAAGTCGTCGTGGTGGCGAGAGGCACGCGATGCGGTGGCCCATCGGCCGACGGCGTGGACGGACGCGACGTCCGGGATCGCGGGCCGCCTGCATCCGGTCCAGATGCTGCGGCCGCTGCAAGCCGTGCTCGACAGTCATCCGGAGTCCGTCCTCGTCTGCGACGGCGGCGAGATCGGCCAGTGGGCCATGGCCTGCCTGCACGCGCCGCACCGCATCAACAACGGCGTCGCCGGCTCGATCGGCGCCGGACTGCCGTACGCGCTGGCCGCCCGGTTCGCCCGGCCCGACGCGCCCGTGGTCGCGGTCATGGGCGACGGCACCGTCGGTTTCCACATCGCCGAGTTCGACACCGCGGTGCGTCACGGCCTGTCCTTCGTCGTGGTGGTGGGCAACGACGCGCGCTGGAATGCCGAGTACCAGATCCAGCTGCGCGACTTCGGCGCCGATCGCCTGATCGGCTGCGAACTGCGCCCGACCCGCTACGACGCCGTGGCGCAGGCCTTCGGTGCCCATGGCGAGCGCGTCGAGGATGCCGACGCCTTGCGCGCGGCGCTCGGTCGTGCCCTGGCCAGCGGCCTTCCGGCCTGCCTCGACGTGAGGATCGAAGGTCTCCCGGCGCCTCGGATCAGCCGCTAGGTGGACGTCGGAAGCCGGCACGCGCCGGGGCGTGGCGTCTGCGGGCGACACCGACGCGATCCTTCGAATCGAGGTTTCAACCCAGGAAGTCTTTCAATGCGACGGCGAACGATCCCGCGGCATTGATCTTCTCGATGTAGATGTCCGCACCCGATCCGATGCATTCCACTTCCCGTTCGAGCGCGGGAGAAGCTGAATAGACGGCGATCTTCGTGCCGGGGCAGCAATCGCGTGCGCGCCGGACGCCCTCGCAGTCCCGAATGCGGGGCAGCTTGAGATCCAGCAACAGCACATCGGGGGCACCGCGAACTTCGACAGCCCTGACGAACTCCTCGAAATTCGAGAATCCCGAGATCCTGGCCGTCTTCTTCAGGCGTCGGATGAACGTCATCGTGGCATCGCGCATCAGTTCATGGTCGTCCACGACGTAGATCAGCATTCGATCTCTTCGACGGAGACCTGGACCGGCGGCATCGCCGGGAACCGTCGCGGCGAGGGTTCAGCAATCATGCGGGGTCCGATGGCGGAGTTGGCGGGAGAAGCGACTCGAAGCGGCCGGCGCCGGCACGCCGATCAGGACCATCAGCAGTGCGGCCATGTCTTCCATGCGCACGTTGCGATGCGGCCCGCTCGCGTCGATCGGTGGATCGGACGTGGGGGATGGGATCGTCCCCGACGTGGTCTGGACGATGGCGATGCCGCCGCTCGACGCGATGATCGCCAGCGAGTCCACGGCCTTCTCGCTGCGCGGACCCATCAGGATGCCGATGACACGGTTTCCCCAGACACTCGCCACCGAGTTGAAGCACCGTCTCATGCCGATGTGACGCGAGTCGTGGGCGAGTGCGGGTTCGAGGCCCAGTTCTCCCCAGGGCCGCACCACGATGCCCGCATAGGAGGAACCCAGGTACACGTGCCCCTTGCGAATCCGCTGGCCTTCCTGGGCGCGCAGGAACGGAAGCGAGCCGTCCGCGGCCAGGTTGCTGCCGAGTTCCAGGGCCTGTACGGGCTCCTGCAGGATCACCAGGACGGAGGCGGGGAAGTCGGGTGGCAGTTCCTGGATGAGTCGCCTTATGCCTCCCAGGCTGCCTTCGAGTCCGGCCACGACGATGACATCGCGAAATGTTTTCATGGAAGCCGGTCCTTCGCCGTCATCGATGGTTCGAGCTGTCTGCATCGGGATGGCCGGGCGCCGCCCATGTCCGGCCTGCGAGGTCGGTCGCCCTCCCGACATCGTCGTCGCATGGCATGCGGGATTTCAGCGGCGAACGGCCTGTCATGTCTCGTTCTTCTCGAGGTCTCGCGGACCGTCTACGACAGTCTCCGCAGACGTGGCGGAACCCTGAACGACAGGGGGTCGGTCCGGACGACCTCGCCGGTCGCCGCCATGCCGCTTTCGGGCACCCGATCCAGGCCGGCCGGTCCCAGGCAGCGCAGCATCGCGCGGCCCAGGTACGTCAAACGATGGACCGTCGCCGGATTCCGATGCCAATGACCGTCGAACGCGGGGCTGGGCAAAGGAATGGTCACCTGGATGTAGCCCCATGCCCGCAGGATCCTCAACTTGAGAAGATCCTCGCGGTCCGTCGTCTGAAACGGCATCGATGCGCGGGAAAGTTCTGCGAGCAGTTTCATGGGCACGACGTACTCCTCGTTCGACGGAGAAACCCCGTCGGCGTCGAGCTTGTCGGCGACATCGAGACGGGCTCCGGTGGATCGGAATCGGCAGTCGATCACATTAGCGCGCAATGCGGTGCGAGGCTGTTCGCTGACGCACATAGACCGAAGGAAGACGAAAAAAAATTCATCCCATCAGATCCCTGTAGCTCCGCCGGTCGATGTCGTAGCAGTCGCAAGCGACCGCTTCCAGTCGTGGCCGGTCGAGCACACGCAGGTTGCCACGGCGGTATTCGATGAGGCCCTGCCGCTGCAGGAGCCCGGCGGCCAGCGTGACGCTGACGCGGCGCGTGCCCAGCATGCAGGCGATGAACTCGTGCGTCATGCCGAACCGGTCGGAGCCTGCCCGATCCTGGCTCATGAGGAGCCATCGCGCCAGGCGAGGTCCGAGCGCGTGGTAGTGCAGGCAGGTGGAGGAGGTGACGAACTGGTTCATCAGCAACGAGACATAGCGGTCCAGGATGCGCTTCGTCGACGGACCGGCCGCCAGCTGCCTCCGGAAGACCGGGGTGGTCAGCCGCCAGGCCCAGCCTTGTCCCTGCACGACGGCGAGCACCGGGGCGTTCACGGCGCCCAGCACCACGTGGGCTCCCAGCATGCCTTCGCGTCCCATCATCCCGACTTCCAGACCGGGATGTCCCTTCGCCACGGCCACCAGCGAGATGAAGCCCTCGACCGGGAAGTAGACGTGCTCGTTGGGCTCGCCGGGTGTCCACAGGACCTTGGACAGGACCAGCGGCACCTTCTCGCAGAGTCCCAGCAGCACCAGACGCTCGGCGTGCGCGATCAGACCGATCAGGTGGTTGTCGACAGATGCCAAGCGCTTCTCTCCCAAGTGGTTTGTCCTCGCCGGACACAACGAGCTGGAACGGAACGCCGAATGCAACTACCGCTTCGACAGGCCCGAGCAGTATGCGCGCACCGCGGGGCGCCGCCCGTCACAAGGCCGACTTCGAGGGCAGGAGCCGGTCGTATTCCTTCTTGACCACGCTGTAGCACTCGCAGGATCGTTTCTCCAATGCGAGTCGATCGAGCACCGTGATGCGTCCGCGCGCATAGCGGATCAAGCCGGCCGCCTGCAGGTTCATGGCCGCTTCGGTCACGCCTTCGCGGCGAACGCCCAGCATGTTGGAGATGAGCTGCTGGGTCATGACCAGTTCGTCGCCGGGCAGGCGGTCCAGGCTGAGCAGCAGCCAGCGACACAGCTGCTGGTCGAGCGAATGGTGACGGTTGCAGACGGCCGTCTGCGACATCTGCGCGATCAGGGCCTGCGTGTAGCGCAGGAGCAGATGCAGCACCGGACCGGCCCGCTGGAATTCCTCCTGGAGTGCCTGCGCATTGAGTCGAAATCCCTCGCCTGCGCTCTGGATGACGGCGCGATTGGGAGAGGAGCCGCCGCCCATGAACAGCGAGATGCCGACGATGCCCTCGTTGCCCACGACGGCGATCTCCGCCGAGGCGCCATTCTCCAGGACGTACAGGAGCGACACGATGGCACTGGAGGGGAAGTAGACGTGGCTCATCGTTTCGCCCGACTCGTAGAGCACATGACCCAACGGCAGATCGATGGGTTCGATCTGCGGCAGCCATCGCTGGAGCTCGGCGTCGGGCAATGCGGCCAGCAGATCGTTCTTCTTCGCTTCCACCATGCTCGCCATGCCGACTCCCGAACCGCGCGTCGCAGGATGCGGCACTGTGGAGAATTAGATACAGATTCCTGGCATCGATCTGTTCGCCAGCGAACATAGCCCGGTCGATCTCGGGTCGCCGCCGCAGCGACCACGGTCGGGACCCATCCGCCCACCGAGAGCGAGGTCGGCACCACGACCACCGTCGCGCTCGCGATCGCGGTCCCGGCCACCGACGCTTCGCCGCCATCGCGGCGTCAGGTGCCGCAGAAGGTCCGGTACCCGGCCGTGATCGCTCGGTCCGCCGGCTCCGCGTAGGTCGTGTTCTGCGGCGTGACGTCGTACGGGTGACGCACGACGTCCAGCAATCGTTCGAACGGCTGCAGGTCGTGCGCTTCCGATGCCGCCTCCAACGCTTCCTCCACCCGGTGGTTGCGCGCGATGATCCAGGGATTGACCTGCGCCATGCGCGCCGCGCGCGTGCCGGCCGACGGAGCGTCCGCTGCCGGGTCCTCGCGGTCGCATCGCGCGCGCCAGCGCGCCAGCCAGTCCTGCAATCCGGGCGCGTCGGCGAACAGGGTCCTGAGCGGCATGTCGTCCGCGGCCGCCGCATCGCCCAGGCGGCGCCAGCCGAGGGTGAAGTCCACGCCGTGCGTCTGCATCAGGGCCAGCCAGTCGTGGGCCAGGGCGGCATCGGCCGGGTCGGTGCTGTTCTCCAGTCCCAGCTTGGCACGCTGGCCCTGCAGGAGCTGCGCGTCGTACAGCGCGGTGAACGCCTCGATCACCGCCGTGGCGTCGGCCACGATCCGGTCCGCGCCCGCCGGGTCGCCGTCCTCGAGCATCAGGGGCAGCAACGCCTCGGCCAGGCGCGCCAGGTTCCATTGCGCGATGACCGGCTGGTTGCCGTAGGCGTAGCGACCGTTGCGGTCGATCGAACTGAAGACCGTCCGCGGGTCGTAGGCTTCCATGAAGGCGCACGGCCCGTAGTCGATGGTCTCGCCGGAGAGGGTCATGTTGTCGGTGTTCATGACGCCATGGATGAAACCGACGTTCATCCACCGCGCCACCAGCGCGGCCTGGCGTCGTGTCACGCGGCGCAGCAGCTCCAGGTAGCGTGCCGGGGCCGGGTGTTGCGCCAGGTCCGGGTCATGGCGGGCGATGGCGTACTCGGCCAGTCGCCGCAGCAGGTCGATCTCCCGGCGGGCCGCGAAGAACTCGAAGGTACCCACGCGCAGGTGACTCGAGGCCACCCGCGTGAGCACCGCGCCGGGCAACACCTCTTCGCGATGGACCGGCTCGCCGGTGTCCACCACGGCCAGGGCGCGCGTGGTGGGAATGCCCAGGGCGTGCATGGCCTCGCCCAGGAGCGCTTCGCGCAGCATCGGACCGAGCGCGGCCCTGCCGTCGCCGCCACGGGAGAACGGAGTGCGGCCGGACCCCTTGAAGGCCAGGTCGCGCCGCTGTCCCTGTCGATCCAGGACCTCGCCCAGCAGCAGCGCCCGTCCGTCGCCCAGCTGCGGGGAGAAGTTGCCGAACTGGTGACCGGCATAGGCCTGGGCCAGCGGCTCGGCGCCGTCGGGGATCCGGTTGCCACCGAAGATCGCGGCACCCTGCTCGCCGTCCAGGGCCTGGACATCGAGGCCCAACGCCTCGGCGAGTGGCCGATTGAGGAAGGCCAGCCGGGGCCGTGGCGACGGCGCCGGTCGCCAGGGGCGGTAGAGGCCCGCGAGGTCGCGCGCGAAGGTGTTGTCGAAGTCGAACGAGGGGTGGTCGGAATGTGGCATGGGCCGACGTTAGGCAGGACGCCGCGCAGAGCGTGTGGGCCGATGCCGACAAGTCCGCAAGACCCGCCCGAACCGCCGGGCGCTCAATAGCGCTCGAGCCAGTGGGCGTAGGAGGCGGGGAGCGTCCAGGAGGCGCGTTCCACCCCCAGTTCCCTGGCGGCCGCATAGGCCCAGTGCGGGTTGGCCAGATGGGCCTTGCCGACCATGACCACGTCGAGCCGCTCCTCGCGCACGGCCTGCTCCGCCAGGGCCGGCGTGCCGAAACCCCAGGCCGACGACACCGGGATGCCGGCCTCGCGGCGCACGCGCTCGGCGATCGGTCCCATGAACGCCGGTCCCCACGGGATCTGGGCGGTCGGCGTGGAGAAACCGATGCTGACGCTCAGCATGTCGAGGCCTGCGGCCTTGAACCGGCGCGTCAGTTCGATCGATTCGACCAGGGTCTGCTCGTCGCGGCCGTCGAATTCCAGCACGCCGAAACGCACCGTCAGCGGCAGGTTCTCGGGCCAGACCTCGCGCACCGCCTCGAGGGTCTCGAGCAGGAAGCGGCCCCGGTTCTCGGCGCTGCCGCCGTAGATGTCGTCGCGCTGGTTCGACGCGGCGGCGAAGAAGCTCTGCGCGAGGTAGCCGTGCGCGAAATGCAGCTCCAGCCATTCGAAGCCCACGTCGCGGGCGCGTCGGGCGGCGTCGACGAAGTCCTGGCGCACGCGGGCGATGTCGTCGAGCGTCATGGCGCGCGGCTGTCTGGCGAGCCCGGGACCGAAGGCGATCGCCGACGGCGCGATGGTCTGCCAGCCGCGTGCGTCGCCTTCGGCGATGTGGTCGTCGCCTTCCCAGGGACGGTTGGCGCTGGCCTTGCGCCCGGCGTGGCCGATCTGGATGCCCGGCACCGCGCCGGCCGCCTTGACGGTCTCCACGATCGGTGCGAACGCCCGGGCCAGATCGTCGTTCCAGATGCCCGTGCAGCCAGGGGTGATGCGGCCTTCCGGCGCGACGGCGGTGGCTTCGACGACGACCAGCCCGGCGCCGCCGCGCGCCATGGAGGCGTAGTGGCTCAGGTGCCAGTCGTTGACCCGGCCGTCGATGGCGACGTACTGGCACATCGGTGGCACGGCGATGCGGTTGCGCAGGGTGATGGATTTGAGGGCGAAAGGCTGGAACAGGGCGGACATGGCGCGTCTTTGCGGAGATGGAAGAACTGGAAGGGTGTTCGTAAGTTCGATAGTTATCGAACTATCGACCCAGTTTAACCCAAGGCTTATGATCCTGCCGATGCGCCCACTCAAACATCCTGCCGCCCACGAGCTGATCCTCGAACGCGTGCTCTACGCGCTGAGCGATCCGGTCAGGCTGGACATCGTGCGCCGGCTGTCGGGCGTGCCCGGGGCGAGTTGCGGCGATCTCGACGGCGGACGGCCGAAATCGACCGTCTCGCATCATTTCCGCGTGTTGCGCGAGTCCGGTCTGATCCGGACCGAATGCGCCGGCACGACGCACATGAACAAGCTGCGCCGCGCCGAGCTGGAAGCCCGGTTTCCGGGATTGATGGCGGCGATCCTGGAACAGCGTGCATCGGTGGAAGGCAGCTGAGTCGTCCGGGTCGCGCGGAGTACAGACCGGGGAGTGCGGATCTCGTGGCCCGGCGTGGCCCGGGCTGGTGGCCCGGCGTTCGATCGAAAAGCACCAGCATCGAGCGCCAATCCCGTTCGGAAGCTTCCGCGTCGGACACCGGGGAGTCCGTCACCCTCCAGCCGTGCGGGGCGCCCGCACAGGTCCCGGCGATGCACGTCGTGCCGGCCACGTTCGGCCCATCGGAAGGCGTGGCGTATCGACCCGGACACGCCGCCTTTCCCTCGATGGACGGTGTCCGGTCAGGCCTTGGTTTCGCCCCGGCCCGTGGCTTTCTGGAGTTCCTCGATGCGCAGGGACGCCTCGGCCTTGGTCAGATCCTCGTCGACCTCGACCTTCGCCTCCTCGGACAGCGTCTTGAGGTAGGACTGCTGGGCACCGGTCATCTTCTCGTCGCCCGTCACCCAGTCGTGTGGGTCCTTCTGCGTGTTGCTTTCCTGGGCATGGGCCTGGGTTGCCTTGTCGGTCATGGAAGTGCTCCTGTGAAAACCATCACTGTATGGATGTACAGATCGGTCCCTGTCGGACAGGAGCTTTTCAAGGACTCGGCCGCGCGATGACATGGCTTCGTCACGGGTGGCCCTGGCCACCCCGGTCCCGCACGGTCAGTTCAACGTCATGTCGCGACGTGCCTCGTAGCGCCGCGTCTCCGCGCGCACCTGGTCGCAATGGGGGTGTCCTGCATGCGATGCGTCGAGACAGTGAGTGGCCGCGCAACGGGCGGCGAGCGGAAAGAACAGATGCTCGCAGCCCACGCGGGGATCGCGCCAACGCGTGCCCGGGGACTCCGTGTCCCCACCCGGCGCAGGCGAGGGTCCGACCGAGGACGCCGGTCGACTTCGCGCGCCCGATGGGCGAGTCTGCCGGGCGGGAATCGTGGCGGCTCCGGCGGGTGGCGGCGTCGTGGCGGAGGACGGGACCGACGGGGGCGGGACGGTGGAGACCGCCCGCGCCGGGAAGGCCTCGTCGACGGCCGATGGCGCGACGTCGCTCGCCAGCGTGCCGGTGGGCTGCGCCGTCGGCAGGTCGGGCGACGCGTTCGACAGGCCGTTCCAGGCCATGGCCGCGACGAGGCCCGTGACGAGCAGCATCGCACCGGCCAGCCATGAACGGCAGACGGTACGGCGACCGAGCGACTCGACCGAGGCGGGTGAACGATCCGCCGGCAAGGGTCGTCTGCCGGTGAGATGGCGCCAGGCCGGTGTGTCCAGTTTCGACAGCATCGACGGGCCGTTGGCCAGGAAAGTCCGCAGCTTGCGGGCGCAACCGCTGCAGAACATCGCCCTGTCGCGATTCGCCGTCTGGCAGACGTCGCAGATCAATGCCATCGCCGTGCCCGCCGGACGCCATGGAGACTGCTGATCGGATCGACGGACCGGTCGCGGGGCACTGTGGAATGGATCAAGGGACTGATGAGTGGGTCGAGCGGACGGCCGCCCGATCGGATCGGTGGCGTCCGCCGTGCCCGTGGTCCACGAGGGCTGTTCGCCGCAGCCGAAAAAATCATCGGGACGACGATTTCCGGGCGATCGGAAGTTTAGGGTCGGTGCGCTCCCGCCGTCTGTGAACGAGTCGTCGGACCACGGCCTTGTGTCGAGGCGGACCCGGAAAAGTCGTCGGGCGCGCGGTTCACGCCCAGCCCGCCGTGGGCGGCGAGGGCCCGGGCCCGAAGCGGCGGTGGCCGCGCGATCCTCAGGTCGACGCTTCCCGAACCGGATCGAGCGCTGCGAAACGCTGCCGCACGAAACCGCGGACGTGGGGCGTGAACGCCATGAAGCCCTTGACGGCATGGAACTCCGGCGTGTCGTAGACCCAGTCGCCGGCGACCTCGTAGAGCGCCGCGTACTTCGGCCCGCCTTCGAGCGAGACGAAGCGCCGCGCCGACAGCCAGCCCGGACAGGCCAGCAGGGCCGGTACGTGCACCTCCTCGTACCAGCGGTTGAAGGCGTCCTCGTGCGCCGGATCGACGTCGACCCGCACCAGGTGCAGCTGCGGGGCGGCGGCGCTCACGACACCGCCTCCGCCGCCGGGTTCGCCGTCGGCTTCACGCGCGGGAACTTCAGTGTCGCCTCGGCCTTGAGCACCTCCTGGCCGCGCTCGTTGGTCGCGCTGGCCTGCCAGACGACGCTGCGCGTGCGCGGGTTCATCTGGGCGATCCAGACCTTGAATTCGAGCGTGTCGTCGTAGAACACCGGACCGGTGAACCAGAAGCGATCCTCGATCGACACGCCCAGCGTGCCGGCGAGCTCGGCCGAGAGCACGCTGGTGCAGATGCCCGCGACCATGATGCCCGGCGCCAGGCGCCGGCCGAAGCGGGTGGTGCGGGCGTAGGCCTCGTCGACGTGCACCGGGCCGAAGTCGCCGGTGGCGGCGATGTAGAGCG
>JAKONL010000095.1 GCA_022701965.1 Burkholderiaceae bacterium
GATGATCGCGATCCGGGGCGAGATCCGGCGGATCGAGGAAGGCGTCTGGCCGAAGGACGACAACCCGCTCAAGCACGCGCCGCACACCGCCGCGAGCCTGCTCGCGACCGAATGGACGCACCCGTACGCGCGCGAACTCGCAGCCTACCCGCTGGCGGCGCTGCGGCAGTCGAAGTACTGGGCGCCGATCGGTCGCGTCGACAACGTCTACGGCGACCGGAACCTGTTCTGCAGCTGCCTGCCGGTCGACGCCTACGCGACCGACGGCGACAGGACCGACGAGGCCGCGGCTACCTCCTGACCGGCGAGGCCGGGCTCGCGGCCGCGCCGGCCACGATCTGCGCCCGGAACGCGGCCAGCTTCGCCTTCAGACGGCGTTCGTTGGCCGGCCCGACGCGCACCATCATCTTCTGGCCGCTGGTCATCGATTCCAGCGCGGGGTCGACGTACTCGTAGCGCGTCCAGGGGTTGGGCGCGTCGTACTCGCCCTTGATCTCCGTCAGCTTGACGCGGACCGGTCCCTGAGGTTCCGGTGCCGCCAGCAGGTGGTCGATGACCGCGACCAGCCGGTCGTTGAAGTAGCGTCCCGGGTAGCCGAGTTCCTCGTAGGCCTGCTGGAACAGCGGGTAGAAGCGTGCGTAGAGCTTCGCCGCGCGCTCGACGTCGACGGCCTCCGCGAACGCCGTCACCGCCGCGTAGCGACCGGCGTTGGCCGCGTCGATGGTCTGCTCGCCCCTGGCGCCGCCCTGCGTGCCGGGCTGGACCGTGAAGCGCCCCGGCGTCGGATGCAGCGGCCACACGCGCGACGGTGCCTGCTGGCGGGTGAGGTTGTCCACGGTCGCCACGGTGCGACGCACGAAGCCGTCGACGTTCAGGAACGACCCCACCGACCCCGCGCCGAGCAGTTGGGTCAATGCGGAAGTCACCTGCGCATCCGCGTCGGACAGCGCAGGCAGCGCGGCGTCCGGCTTGGCGATGGCGTCCACCGGGTTCTGCGGACCCGAAGCGACCTCCTCGGCCGGTTCGGCGGGCCGGGCCGGCGCATCCTCGGGCGGGGTGGCGACGGCCGCCGTCGGCACGGGTTGCGGGGTCGTCCGCTGCGGGCCGTAGGTCCAGTACCACCCGCCGGCGGCCGCTGCGAGAAGCACCAGCACGCCGACGACGATCGGAGCCCTCGATTTTTCCTCGCGCGGCCTGAAGTCGTCGTTCTGTCGCGCTCGGGCGCGGGCGGTTTCGCGGTCTGGCATGGGATGGGATTCCTTTGGTGCCTATTGGAACGCTTCGAGCCACAGGACGACGTAACGCCCTGTGAACGGCCGGGCGGGGAGCCCGGCTTTGGCAGGTGCCTCAGGGGCCCGGCAGGTGGATCAGCCCGGTGTGGAAGTCGTACTCGAAGACCTCGCCGTAGCGCCCCCACTCGATCGCCGTGCGCAGCACGCGTTCGGCCACCGCCGCATCGAGGCTCTCGCTGAGCAGTTGCAGGAAAGGCTCCTCTCGCAGTTCACCGGACGGCGCCTGCTCCAGGCTGTGGCGGATATGGGCGGCCAGGGGCACGCGCGCGAGCAGCTGCTGGCCGAAGAGCTGCTGGCGCAGCGTGTGCGTGCCCTCGACGTAGCTGCGGCCGAGCACGGTGAGGTGCAGGTCGGCGTCGGCGAGCGCCGCGAAGCCGAGCAGCGCCAGCGCCTGCGCGAGCGGCAGCAGCTCGTGGTCGGCGAGCTCGGCCTCCCCGGCCAGCTGCGGCAGGTCGGCCCGCCCGTCGCGGCCGTCGTCGACCAGCATCTCGAGCAGCGCCTCCATGCGGTCCACGTCGGCGTCGGGCAGCCGGTCGCCCAGGTGCATGTGCGCCGGCTGGCCGCGCGCGCGGCCGGCCGCCGGTGCCTCGCCGACGGTCATCAGCCGGTAGACCTCGTCGATCAGCGCGCGCACCTCCAGGCTGTCGACGTCGCGCGGACGCGGCAGCGCGATCGGCAGCTCGGCCCGCACGCGGCCCGGGTTGCTGGCGAAGATCAGCACGCGATCGGCCATCAGCACGGCCTCCTCGATGTTGTGCGAGACCACCAGCATCGCCTGGGTCGGCATCGCGCCGCCGTCCCACAGCTGCAGGATGTCGTCGCGCAGGCGCTCCCCGGTCAGCACGTCGAGCGCGGAGAACGCCTCGTCCATCAGCAGCACCTCGGGCTCGACCACCAGCGCGCGCGCGATGCCCACGCGCTGGCGCATGCCGCCCGAAAGCTCGCGCGGCAGCGCGCCTTCGAAGCCGGCGAGCCCGATCAGGTCGATGGCTGCGCCCGCACGCCGCGCGCGCTCCCTGCGCTCGACGCCGCGCGCTTCCAGACCCAGTTCGACGTTCTGCTGCACCGTGAGCCACGGGAAGAGCGCGAAGGACTGGAAGACCATCGCGATGCCGCGCGCCGGCCCGTAGAGCGGCTGCCCGCGATAGCGCACGCTGCCGCCGTCGACCGCGACCAGCCCGGCCATGATCCGCAGCAGCGTCGACTTGCCCGAGCCCGACTGTCCGAGCAGCGCCACGATCTCGCCCTCGGCGAGGTGGAAGTCGACGCCGTCGAGCACCTTGCGCGCGCTGCCGTCGGCCGAGCTGAAGGACTTGCCCACGCCCTGAAGCTGAACGATCGCATCGGGCATTTCAACCAGCCTTTCCGTACCGAAGACGCCGTGGAACCGGCTTTGCCGGGCCACAGGCGGCGCCCCTTGAAAGGGGGTTGGCGAAGTGACACGAAGTGCGCGAAGACTGGGGGTGTTTTTTCATTCTAAAAGTGCATGCGGTTCTCGGCCAGCGCGTAGAGCTTGCGCCAGACGAAGTGGTTCATCGCCATCACGAAGACGCACATCACGCCGATGCCCAGCGCGATGCGCGGGAAGTCGCCGATGGCCGTCATGTGCGCGATGTAGCTGCCCAGGCCGGCCGCCTGCAGCGTGGTGTCGCCCCAGGTCACGTACTCGGCCACGATGCTGGCGTTCCAGGAGCCGCCGCTGGCGGTGATGGCGCCGGTCACGAAGCTCGGGAACACGGCCGGCAGCAGGTAGCGGCGCCACTTCAGCCAGCCGGAGAGACCCAGGTTGGCGGCGGCGTAGCGCAGCTCGGTCGGCACGCTCGACGCACCGGCGATCACGTTGAAGAGCAGATACCACTGCGTGCCCAGCACCATGAGCGGCGCCAGCCAGACGTTCGGGTTCAGGTGCCAGCGCACGATGAACACGACCGCCACCGGGAACATCAGGTTGGCCGGGAACGCCGCGAGGAACTGCGCCACGCCCTGCAGCCGCCCGGCCCAGCGCGGATTCATGCCGATCCAGATGCCGACCGGCACCCAGACCAGCGCCGCCAGCGCGATCAGCACCAGCACCCGCACCAGCGTGTAGAAGCCCAGCACGAACACGTGCCCGACTTCGCCCCAGCCGACCTCGGCATGGATGAAGCGCACGAGCCAGATCACCGCCAGCGCCACCGCCGCGGCCAGCGTCGCGTCCCAGACGCGCGCCACCGTGGCGTTGGGCGGCTTCGGCCGCGCCTTGATCGAGGTGCCGTCGTGGTCGCGCCGGAACACCGGCAGCGTGCGCTCCAGCAGGCGTGCGGCCAGCGCGCCGGCGCGCTTGAGGCGGTCGGTGCGGCGCAGCCAGGTCAGGAGCCAGGAACGCGGCGCGTCCTCGCCGCTGCCCTCCTCGAAGCGGAACCTGTCGGCCCAGGCGATCAGCGGGCGGAAGAACAGCTGGTCGTACAGCACGATGCCCACCAGCATGCCGCCGATGGCCCAGCCGATCGCGCCGAGGTCGCGGGCCTCGATCGCCATCGCGATGTAGGACCCGACGCCCGGCAGCTTGATGCTCTGGTTGGACACCGAGATCGCTTCGGAGGCGACGACGAAGAACCAGCCGCCCGACATCGACATCATCATGTTCCACAGCAGCCCCGGCATCGCGAACGGCATCTCCAGCCGCCAGAAGCGCTGCCAGCCCGAGAGCTGGAACACGTCCGCGGCCTCGCGCAGTTCGGCGGGCACGGTGCGCAGCGACTGGTAGAGGCTGAAGGCCATGTTCCAGGCCTGCGAGGTGAAGATCGCGAAGATCGCCGCACACTCGACGCCCAGCAGGTTGCCGGGGAACAGCGCGATGAAGCCGGTGACCGTGATCGACAGGAAACCCAGGATCGGAATCGACTGCAGGATGTCGAGCATCGGCACCAGCACGCGCTCGGCGGCGCGGTACTTGGCCGCCACCGCCGCGAAGACGCAGGCGAAGACCAGCGAGGCGCCGAGCGCGATGAACATCCGCAGCGTGGTGCGCAGCAGGTAGTAAGGGAGCGACCACGGGTCGAGGCTGATCGGCAGGGCCTGGCCGAGCTGGTAGGGCCGCGCCATCTGCGAGCCGCCGTAGGCGAGCGCGAACAGGACGGCGAGCACCAGGGGCAGCAGCGCCCAGTCCCAGCGATTGCCGCCGGCGGCGACGGCCAGGCGCGGGTCGTAGCGTTTGTCGAACATGGAAAGCGGACTGCGAGCAGGAAGGGCCGGGCGTGCGGAAGGCGGTGATTGTGCCGAGCGCATCCTGGTGCGAACCTGACCTTGCCACGGCGCTGTGACCGCCGCACGACGACTCCGTTCAGATGAGTGCCAGATCCTTCGGCTTCACGCCCGCGAACACCTGCTCCAGCTGGGCCGGAGAGAGGCCGTACATCCGCGCGAACAGCCCGCCGAAGACCGCGCGATATTCGTTGAGCACCGGATAATCGCGGTTCTGGAACAGGTTCTTCTGCGTGACCTCGACCTGCTCGCCCACCACGCGCCCGCCGGCCTGTGCCGAGAGTCCGCCGCCGAGTACCCAGTAGACGGTGCCGTGGCCGTGGTCGGTGCCCTTGCTGCCGTTCTCGCGGAAGGTGCGGCCGAATTCGCTGATGACCACCACCACCGTGTCGCGCCAGCCGTCGTCGCCCAGCTCCTGCGCGAAGCCGGCCACGCCGCGTCCCAGTTCCTCGAGCCGGCTCGCCAGGTAGCCGGTGCCGGCGCCCTGCCCGACATGCGTGTCCCAGCCGCCGACATCGACGAAGCCGAGATCGAAGCGCTCCCGCATCAGCCGCGCCATGCGCCGCGCGACCTGCTCGAAGCCGCGGGCGCTCATCGCATCGCGGCCGGCGGCCTCCATCTCGGCCTTGACCGCGCGCTGCACCTCGTCGCGCACCGCGAAGCCCTGCGTCACCGACTGGGCGAGCGCGGTGTCGCGGTACATCGCCTCGATCACCGATGCCTGCCGCGCATCGATGCCGCTGCGCCCGACCGAGGCCAGCGCCATGTTCGCGGCCCGGGCGTCGCCGCGCAGCGAGATCGGCATCCGGTCGGTGAAGGCGATCGGCGACACATCGGTCAATGGGCCGGCGCCGAGCACGCCGGCCAGCCGGTTCAGGAAGCCCGAGCGGTAGTCGCGGCTGCGGTCGAGCGCCTGGCCGAGCTCGATCGAATCCTGCGTCTCGAAGTGGCTGCGGCTCAGGTCGTCGGTGCCGGCGAACGGGATGAACGAAGCCTGCCGCTTCCGGAACAGCGGCAGCACCGTGGACGCGAGCGCCGGATGCAGCCCCCAGCCGCCCTCCAGCGCGAGAGCGCCATCGGGCTGGCCCGGCCGCGGCACGGCGATCGACGGCCGCGACGCGTAGTAGAAGTCGCTGTCGACCGGCACCAGCAGGTGGGTCGCGTCGTAGGCGCCGCGCAGGAATACGACCAGCAGCTTGGCGCCCGCGGCGGCCGGCGCGCTCATCACCTGGGCACCGACACCGGACACGGCAGCCGCGACGGGCGCCGCGGCGAGCATTCTCAGGAGATCACGGCGATGCATGGCGATTCCTCGTCGTCGTTCAGCGTTGCATGTTTTCCGGCGACGCCAGCAGGAAGGTGTTCCATTCCTGCGGCGTCCTGGCCTGTGCCAGCGCATCGCGCGTGGCGACACCGAAACCCGGCAGCCGCGAACGCACGACGCCCGAGTCGGCCAGAACCGGAACGGCCGGCTTCTCCGGCGGCGCCTTGTCGTCGGTGCGGAACAGCACCGCGCCGCTGCCGCCGATGGCCCGCGCGATCTCGAAGCGCGTGGCCATCTGCCCGGCGCTGGCCCAGGCGTCCCGCGTGAGCGGATAGCCGTCGGGCGTCTCGTGGCCGTAGAGCGGCTCGCCCATGCGCGCGATCCAGCCGACCAGCGGCTCGACGCCGGTGGCGACGCGGTCCCCGTACGCCAGCCTCACGCTGCCGATCGCGTAGTGCACCGGATCGCGGAACTTGCCGCCGAGCGAGGCCGCGAACTCGCGCGACTCGAACATCGTCGTGAGCACCGCGGCGATGTCGCCATCGCTGCGCCGGAACGTCGCGGCCATGCGGTCGACCAGCGCCGGCGGCGGCACGTCGGCGACGAAGTACGTCGCCAGCCGGCCCGAGACGAAGCGCGCGGTGGCCGGCGCACGCGCGAGGCGGTCGAGCGCCTCGTCGGCTTCCGGCAGGCCACGCCGGGTCATCGGCTGGCCGAGCAGGGTCTTGGG
>JAKONL010000096.1 GCA_022701965.1 Burkholderiaceae bacterium
CACGACCGCGTCGGCGCCCTCGGGGATCGGTGCGCCGGTGAAGATGCGCGCCACGCTGCCGGCCGCGAGCGGCATGCCGACGCTGCCGGCCGGGATGCGCTGCGACACCGGCAGCTCGGCGCCGGCCCCGGCGCCGGCCCCGGCGCAGCCGGCGTCAGCCGCACGCCCTTCGCGAGCACCACGTCGCCCTGCGCGACATCCTCGCCGGCGCGGCGGATCCACTGCCCGACGGTCGGCGCGGCGTCGATGCGCACCTGCCCCAGCCCGCCGGCCCGGGACGGCACCTGCGGCATGGCGGTCGCGTCCTCCTGCATCACGACCGCGTCGGCGCCCTCGGGAATCTGCGCGCCGGTGAAGATCCGCGCCACGGAGCCCGCCGCCAGGGGCGCGCCGACGCTGCCGGCCGGGATGCGCTGCGACACCGGCAGGACCGCGTCGGCGTCGGCGCAGTCGGCGGCGCGCACGGCGTAGCCGTCCATCGCGCTGTTGTCGCGCGGCGGCACGGTGAGGCCGGACACCACGTCTTCCGCCAGCACGCGCCCGTCGGCCTCGAACGTCGAGACCTGCTCGGTGCCGAGCACGGCGCCGGCCTTGCCCAGCAGGTTCGCGATGGCGTCGTCGAGCGCGAGAAGGGACGGGCGCGCCGGGCGCGATGAAGAGGCGGGCAGTTCGGACATGGTCAGCGGTTGTATGCGAAGCGCCCTGCGCTGTCCCGCAGCCAGCGGACGACCGCGCCCGCGTCGTTGACATCGAAGACCGGCAGCGACGTCGGCTGCGGAAGTGCCTCGACCGCATCGGTGGCGATGCCGACCACCCGCGGATCGTCGACGTAGCGCAGCGGCCGCGTCGCGTCGCCGGCCTGGGCCTGTCGCCAGACCTCGATCTTGGGCAGGTCGGCGTGCTTGAAGCCCTCGACCAGCACCCAGTCGACCCCGGCGTCGAGCTCGGCGATCAGGTCGTGCACCGAGAGCTCGGTGGTCCGCTCGAACTCGCGGATCAATGCCAGCCGGCGGTCGGACGCCACCACCACCTCGAAGGCGCCGGCCTCGCGGTGGCGGTAGGTGTCCTTGCCCGGATGGTCGATGTCGAAGCGGTGGTGCGCGTGCTTGACGATCGACACGCGCTCGCCATGGTGCCTGAACAGCGGAATCATCCGCTCGACCAGCGTGGTCTTGCCGGCACCCGAATAACCGGCGAATCCGACGACTTTCAGCCCCATCAGTCGCAGTGCTGCGCGATGTACGCCTGGATGGCGCCGACTTCGGGCGGCAGCTTCACGACGCGCTTGGGCAGCGCCTCGATGCCTTCGAAGCGCGCCGGCCGGTCCGGCTCGTGGCCCAGCGCCTCGACGATCGCAGCTGCGAACTTGATCGGCAGCGCGGTCTCCAGAACGATCATCGGCACGCCCGGCGACATGTGCTCGCGCGCGGCCTTCAGGCCGTCGGCGGTGTGCGTGTCGATCAGCGTGGCGAAGCGCCGGTCGGTATCGCGGATGGTGTCGAGGCGGTCGGCATGCGTGCTGCGGCCGCTGGCGAAGCCGAAGCGCGTCGCGGCTTCGGCGAACAGCGGATCGGCGCCGAGGTCGAAACGCCCGCTGCGACCCAGCTCGCCTTCGAACAGCGCGCGCGTGCGCTCGCCGTCGCGCCCGAGCAGGTCGAACACGAAGCGCTCGAAGTTGCTGGCCTTGGAGATGTCCATCGACGGACTCGACGTCTCGTGCGTGTCGGCGGCGGCGCGCACCCGGTAGACGCCGGTGCGGAAGAACTCGTCGAGCACGTCGTTCTCGTTGGTGGCGACCACCAGCGTCCTGATCGGCAGTCCCATCATGCGGGCCACGTGGCCGGCGCAGACGTTGCCGAAGTTGCCCGAGGGCACGGAGAAGCTGGCCTGCCTGTCGTTCGACGCCGTGGCCTGGAAGTAGCCCGCGAAGTAGTAGACGACCTGCGCGAGAAGGCGCGCGAAGTTGATCGAGTTGACGGTGCCGATCCGGTACTTCTGCTTGAAGGCGAGGTCGTTCGACACCGCCTTCACGATGTCCTGGCAGTCGTCGAACACGCCGGCGATGGCGATGTTGTGGATGTTCGGATCCTGCAGGCTGAACATCTGCGCCTGCTGGAACGGACTCATGCGGCCGTCCGGCGAGAGCATGAAGACGCGCACGCCCTTCTTGCCGCGCATCGCGTATTCGGCCGCGCTGCCGGTGTCGCCGCTGGTCGCGCCGAGGATGTTGAGCTCCTCGCCGCGGCGGCCCAGCTCGTACTCGAACAGGTTGCCCAGCAGCTGCATCGCCATGTCCTTGAAGGCCAGCGTCGGGCCGTTGGACAGGGCTTCGAGGTAGGTGCCGTCCTCGAGCTCGCGCAGCGGCACGATCTCGTCGGAGCCGAAGACCTCCGCCGTGTACGTCTTCGCGCAGAGCGCCCTCAGGTCGGCGGCGGGGATGTCGTCGATGTAGAGCGAGAGGATCTCGAAGGCGAGCTCGGCGTACGGCAGGTCGCGCCAGCGCGCGAGCGTCTCGGCGTCGACCTGCGGATAGCGCTCGGGCAGGTACAGGCCGCCGTCGGGCGCCAGGCCCTCGAGGAGGATGTCGCAGAAGGCGCGCGGCGTCGTGTCGCCGCGGGTGGAGAGGTAGCGCATCAGCTCAGCTCCTCCTTGCGGATGCGCACGATCGGCGCCAGCACCGACGGCAGCGCCTGCAGTCGCACCATGGCGTCGTCGAGCGTGCCTTCGCGCGTGTCGTGCGTGAGGATGATGAGGTCGGTCTGGGTCGAGCCCTCGCCGCCCACCTCGTCGGCTTCGCGCTGCAGCACCGCGTCGATGCTGATGCCGGCTTCGGCCAGCAGGCCGGTCACCCGCGCCAGCACGCCGGCCTCGTCGGCCACGCGCAGGCGCAGGTAGTAGCTGGTGACGACCTCGCGCATCGGCACGACGTCGAGGTGGTCGTTCATGGCGTCGGGGTGGAA
>JAKONL010000109.1 GCA_022701965.1 Burkholderiaceae bacterium
ACGAGCCAGACGCCGCCTTCGTGCAGCAGGCGTCCGATGATCGGATGCTCCGGGCGTTCGATGATCTCGACGACGCGGCCTTCGGGCCGGCCCCGCCGGTCCTGGCGGACGATGCGCGCCTTGACGCGATCCTTGTGGAGCACCGCGCGCATCTCGTTGGGGGGTAGATAGATGTCGGCTTCGCCGTCGTCGCGCTGCACGAATCCGTGTCCGTCGCGATGTCCTTGAACCGTTCCTTCAAATTCATCCAGCAAAGTGCTGGAGTGGCCATTATTTTTGATATGATTGCTCTCTTTCCTGAAATTCAAAACGCGTTGCAAGGTTCATACCTTGCAGCAAGTGGGCCCAGATGGCGGAATTGGTAGACGCACTAGTTTCAGGTACTAGCGAGTAACATCGTGGAGGTTCGAGTCCTCTTCTGGGCACCAAGTCTAATGAACCGATTTGTCGGTTCATTTCAAAAAAGCCACCGGCCTCCGGTGGCTTTTTTGTTGTCTGCTCGAATATCGACATCCGTCGATCAGACAGGCAACGCGACCAGATCGTGGCCTTCGACGCCGACGATCTTCGCCCGCGTGAATTCACCGACCTTCATCGTCTTGCTGATTTTCTCGGGCGGCAGCAGCCGCACCACGCCGTCGATCTCCGGCGCATCCGCATAGCTTCGGCCGACGCCACCCTTGCGACCGAGGCCGGGCGCCGAGTCCACCAGCACCTGCATCGTCGCGCCGACACGCCGACGCAACCTGGCGATCGACACGGCCTCTGCCACTTCCATGAAGCGCGCACGGCGCGCCTCGCGCTCGTCCTCGGGCAGCATGCCCGGGATGTCGTTCGCAGCGGCGCCTTCGACCGGGCTGTAGGCGAAACAACCGGCGCGATCGATCTCGGCTTCGCGGATGAAATCCAGCAGGTGCTCGAACTCTTCCTCCGTCTCGCCGGGGAAGCCGGCGATGAAAGTACTGCGGATCACGAGCTGCGGGCAGACCTCGCGCCAGCGCGCGATGCGCTCCAGGTTGCGCTCGCCGCTCGCGGGTCGCTTCATGCGGCGCAGCACGTCCGGATGGCTGTGCTGCAGCGGCACGTCGAGATAGGGAAGCACCAGTCCGCTGGCCATCAGCGGGATCACCTCGTCGACGCTCGGATACGGGTACACGTAATGCAGTCGCACCCAGGCACCATAGGGCTCGGCGATCTCGCCCAGCGTACGGACGAGTTCCAGCATGCGCGTCTTCACCGGCTTGCCGTCCCAGAAGCCCGTGCGGTACTTGACGTCGACGCCGTAGGCGGAGGTGTCCTGGCTGATCACCAGCAGTTCCTTGACGCCACCCTCGAACAGCGCCTTGGCTTCCGCCAGCACGTCGCCGACGGGACGCGAGACCAGGTCGCCGCGCATCGAAGGGATGATGCAGAACGTGCAGCGATGGTTGCAACCTTCGCTGATCTTCAGGTAGGCATAGTGGCGCGGCGTGAGCTTGAGGCCGGCGACGCCGAACGCATCGGGCACGAGGTCGATGAAGGGGTCGTGCGGCTTCGGCAGGTTGGCATGCACCGCATCCATGACTTCCTGCGTCGCATGCGGGCCGGTCACGGCGAGCACGCTGGGATGCATCTGCCGGACCAGATTGCCGCCGGCCTCGCCGCTCTTGGCGCCGAGGCATCCGGTGACGATCACGCGACCGTTGGCCGCCAGCGCCTCTCCGATGGTGTCGAGGCTCTCGCGCACGGCATCGTCGATGAAGCCGCAGGTGTTCACGATCACGAGATCGGCACCTTCGAAGGTCTTGGAGGTCTGGTAGCCCTCGGCGCTCAGGCGCGTGAGGATCAGTTCGGAATCGGTCAGGGCCTTGGGGCACCCGAGGCTGACGAAGCCCACCTTGGGTGCTGCGGCGATCGTGGTTCTTTCGGGGGAGACAACTTCACTCATAGGCGCCTATTGTCCCCGCTAATGTCTTCGCCCGGACGGCGTGCGGCGATCGGGCCCCGATCAGGGTCGCTTCAACCCAAAAGCGCCGAGCACCTGCTCGGTGTTCTTCTGCATCTGCTCCTGCATCTGGATCAGGACAGTCTTCGACTGGTCGACGTAGTTGCCCATCACGCCCTGGAGGACCGGTGACTGCGCGGTCATGAAACGCGACCACATCTCAGGCGTCAGTCCTTCGGCCTGGGAGGCGAGCTGGGCCTGCATCTCGGTCATGGCCTGGATGTTCTTCTCCAGATAGTTGCCGAGATAGCCCCGCACCGTCTTCCCATGGAAGCGGATGATGCTCGCAAGGACCGGCTCGGTGAATATCGGCGCGCCGCCGGCCTCTTCTTCCAGGATGATCTGCAGAAGGATGCTGCGCGTGAGGTCGTCGCCGGTTTTCGCATCGCGCACGACGAAGCTCGAATTCTCGATCACGAGTTGCTTGACTTCGGCAAGCGTGATGTAGGCGGAGGTGTCGGTGTCGTAGAGCCTGCGGTTCGGGTACTTCTTGATGACGCGCTGAACCGGCTTTTCTCCGGACTTCTTGCTCTGCACTGAGGGCTCCTTCAGGGTACGCACGGGGCGCATGCGAATGGATTCTAGGGAGCGGAATTGCTGCACTGCGCCAAGGTTTACCCTGACCGGAATCCGTGTCAGGCCGCGTCCGTCGCGTACTCCGCTCCACAGGTCCTGCAGGCCGCGGATTCGGGCCGGTCGCCAGAAGCATTGCGATATTGCAACGGACTCTTGGTGCCGGAAAAAACCCAGCAGCGCGGGCAATGCGCATGACCGGACGTAGGCAGGTAGCCCCGTGCCCGCTGCTCGGCCCGCTCACGGGTGACGGGCAACCCCGATTGCGCGGTGCGGGCCACGTCCTGCGCAGCAGCCGTCCTCAGCCGTCCGTTGGTCTGATCGCTCAGCCCGTAGACCACCCGGGCGAATTCGACCGGCGCCTGTCGCAGCAATGCTGCGATCCGCCGCTCTTCAAGGACTGGGTCGGGATCGGAAAGGACAGGAGGATTCACGGCAACAACGATTAACTTTCAAACAAGTTAACACATTTGTTGTAATTGTTGCCACCCTGAAAACGCCGCTGTCGACGAACTTGGCAGTGCGTTCGGAACATGCAACGATCAATCGCGCCAAACATGCGGGAGCATGCGTTGAAACCAATACGGTTCTACAGAGAAACGAGGAGTGCCTGAGAAAGGATCCTGAAACCAACTCTTCGTGCTTTCTTCTCTGGTCAGGAAGAAAAAGAATTGGTAGGCGCGAATGGACTCGAACCATCGACCCCCACCATGTCAAGGTGGTGCTCTAACCAGCTGAGCTACGCGCCTGAATTTGCATTCGAGACCAAGATCATAGCACGCAAAAATACGTCCTCAGCGGCGACGTGCGGAACGCACACCCGGAATCGACGAAACGATGCCCAGCACCTGTCGCAGCCGCGCGGTATCCGCGATCTCGACGGTGAAAGTCATCCATGCAGTGCCCTTCACCGACTGGGTTTGCACGCCGATCACGTTCATCTTCTCGCGCGCCAGGACGTCCGAGATGTCGCGCAGCAGGCCCTGGCGGTCGGCAGCCTCGACCGAGACATCGACCGCATAGACCGGACTCTCCGACACCGTCGGGGCCCCCCACTCCACCTCGATCACACGTTCGGCCGAGTGCACGGCCATCGTGCGGAAGTTGCTGCAGTCCAGCCGGTGAACGCTCACACCATGCCCACGCGTCACGAAACCGCCGATCGCGTCCGGCGGCGCGGGCCGGCAGCACTTGGCGAGCTGCGTCATCAGCGACGACACGCCCACGACCAGCACGCCGCCCTTGCCCGACTGCTCGCTGCCGCGCGACTTGCGGATCAGCACGCCGTCGTCCGGCCCGGGCGGCGACTCCTGCGGCCGCAGCAGCATCTCAATGTTGCGCAGCGAGAACTCGTCCTTGCCCACGACCTCGAACAGGTGGTCGGCCGACTTGAAGCCCAACTGCGACGCCAAGTCCTCAAGCTTGGTCGCGGTCTTGCCTTCGCGCTGGAGCACCTTCTCCACCGCCTCGCGACCGCGCGCCACCGTCTCGTGCGTGACCTGCGCGTTGAACCAGGCGCGGACCTTGGCGCGCGCGCGATGGCTCGCGAGATATCCCAGTTCCGCGTTGAGCCAGTCCCGCGAGGGACCGCCCTCCTTCGCCGCGATGATCTCGACCGTCTGGCCGTTTTGCAGCGGCGTGTTGAGCGGCACCATCACGCCGTCGATGCGCGCGCCGCGGCATCGGTGGCCCAGACTGGTATGCACCGTGTAGGCGAAATCGACAGCCGTCGCGCCCTGTGGCAGCTCGACGATCGCGGCGTCCGGCGTGAGCACGTAGATGCGGTCGTCGAAGAGGCCCTGGCCCTGGGTGCCGTCGGAGAGATCGCGTTCCCATGCCAGCAACTGCCGCAGCACCGCAATCTTGGCGTCGTACTCGCCGCTGGCCCAGACACCCGCGTAGCCCTTCGGGCCCGCTTCCTTGTAGGCCCAGTGCGCCGCGACGCCGTGCTCCGCATGGTCGTGCATCTGCTCGGTGCGGATCTGGATCTCGATCGGCTTGCCGATCTTGCCGTCGATCGTCTTGCGCACCACGGTGTGCAGCGACTGGTAGCCGTTCGCCTTCGGGCGCGCGATGTAGTCGTCGAACTCCTCGTCGATCGGCTCGAAATGCGTATGCACCCAGGCGAGCGCGCCGTAGCAGTCGTCGACGCTCGGCACCACGACGCGCAGCGCCATGATGTCGAACACCTGGTTGAAGTCGAGTGCCTTGCCGCGCATCTTCTTGACGATGCTGTAGATGTTCTTCGGCCGCCCCTGGACGGTCGCGCGGATGCCCTGGCCGCGCAGCTCGTGCTCCAGCCGGCTGCGCAACTGCTCCACGTAGCCTTCGCGCTCGACGCGCTTCTCGTCGAGCAGGCGGGCGATGAGCTGGTACGTGTCGGGTTCGAGGAAACGGAACGACAGGTCTTCCAGCTCCCACTTCACCTGCCAGATGCCCAGACGGCTGGCCAGAGGCGCGAAGACCTGGAGCGATTCCCGCGCGACGGATTCAGGCACCGGCCGCTTGATCGCCGCGGCATGGCGCAGGGTCTGCAGGCGCGAGGCCAGGCGCAGCATGACGACACGCAGATCGCGCGAGAACGCCAGCAGCATCTTGCGCACGTTCTCGGTCTGTCCCCCGCCGCCATCGGGTGAGTGCGCACCGACCGCGGCCGTGCGCGCCTGTTTCTGCACGTGCACCAGCTTCGTGGTCTCGACCGCGAGCGCCGCGAAGTTGTCGCCGAACACCTTGGCGATCACTTCCTGGGGCCGGTTCAGGTGCTGGCACGAATAGACGAGATAGCTCGCGGCCTGCATGGCTTCGGAACCGCCCATCGCAGCGACGATCGCCGCGACCGCGTCGGCGTGCGCGAGCGTGTTTTCGCCAGTCTCGAGCGACTCGTCGGCGATCAGCGGCGCGGCGAAGGCGCGTGCGCGCACCAGCATGTTCTCCATGACCGGC
>JAKONL010000116.1 GCA_022701965.1 Burkholderiaceae bacterium
TGCGGCTGGCCGGTGATGAGCGCGGCGTAGTTGGTGGTGTTCGCCAGCACCTTCTTCACGTAGTCGCGCGTCTCGGTGAACGGCACGTTCTCGGCCCAGATCGCGGCGTCGAGCACCGGTCCGTTGCGCCAGTTGCGCGGGCGTCCGGGGCCGGCGTTGTAGGCCGCGGCAGCCAGGGCCATCGAGCCGTCGAAGTCGTCCAGCGCGAGCTTGAGGTAGCTGGTGCCGATCGTGATGTTGGTGTCGCGGTCGTTGATCTGGTTCGGGGTGAAGCCGGCCAGGCCGATCTTGTTGGCGGTCCAGCGCGCGGTCGCGGGCATCACCTGCATCAGGCCGGAGGCGCCCACGCCCGATCGCGCGTCCATGATGAAGCGGCTTTCCTGCCGGATCAGCCCGTAGACGTAGGCCGGGTCGAGGCCGATGTCCTGCGACTTGCGCAGCACCGTGTCGCGGAACGGCATCGGGAAGCGCTGGTCGACGTCGATTGCGCCCTTGGTGCGTTCGCTGGTGTTGATGCAGCGATCCCACACTTCGCGCTGGCAGGCGAGGTCGGCGGCGGCGAGCAGTTCGCGGTCGCCCATGCCGCCGTTCTCGTGCAGGTTGGTGGCGTAGTTCCATTCGCGCACGCCCTCCGCGCGCAGGCCGACGGAGATCGCGTAGAGGCCGCGGGCGAGCGACGGGTTGTTGCGCGCGGCCTGCTTCTCTTCCGCGGTGAGCGGCGCAGGCCGCGTCGGCACGACCGCGCGCTGGCCGAGGTCCTCGAGCGCCAGCAGCTCGTAGAAGCCCCGGGTGCCGGCGATGCCGTCGAGCAGCGCGCGGGCCTGGTTTCGGCGCTCGTCGCCGCCGAGGGCCGTGAGCGCACGCGCGTGCCAGTAGATCCAGGTCGGGTCTTCCTGGGCGCCCTTGCTCATCGCCGTGACCGCGGCGCGCACGTCGGTCCACTGGCCGGCGCGCAGCGACGCGCGCACCTTCCAGCCGAGCATGTCGTCGGAGAGGTCGGTGTTCTTCGTCACGTTGGCGAAATACGTGATGGCCGAGGGCGACAGCCGGGTCGCCGCCTGGCGGCCGACGGCGCCCCAGACCCAGTTGCGCTCCTCGTTCGTCAGCATCGCGCCCCATTTGCCCTCCATCAGCGAAGCCGCCATGTCGGGGTCGGCGATGGCGGTCTTGACGAGCGCGAGCACGACCATCTCCTTGCGCGGACGCGAGATCGCGACGACCGCGCCGGAGAGGAACTTGCCCGCGTTCGCGTTCACCTGGGCGAAGGTCGGCATCGCGTCGGGCGCGACCAGCATGACGGCGTCGCCCGCGGCCTTCGGGCGGTTGGCCTCGATCGACAGGCGCGCCTTCTTCCAGGCGTCGTCCGGAGACAGGGCGCGCGATGCGATGAGCCGCTCGGCTGCTGCCAGGCAGCCGTCGTCGGCCTCGCGCTGGCGCAACCAGTTGTCGCGCACCTCCTCGGCCTGCGCCTTGGTCGCGACGCCGTTCCTGAGCACGTCGACCAGGGTCGCGTAGCAGCGCACCTGCAGGTCGTCGCGCATGCGGAATCCCGCGTGGATCGCGGCGAAGTTCTCCCAGTCGCGGCGCTGGCCGAGCAGAAGCAGCCAGTCGTTGCGCAGGCGGTCTTCCTGATAGGTGCCGGCATAGCGCGCGAGGAAATCCTGGACCTCTAGCGGCGACGCGTCCGAGAGGCGCGCCTTGAGTTCCCAGTACGCCGCCCAGGGCTCCAGCGGATTGCCGCGTGCCTGGGGCAGCAGGGCGCCGAGGCGGGCCTTGTCGCCGCGCTGGAAGGCCTGCTTCATCTGCAGCACGACGTCGTCGCCGGCGCTTTGCGCACAGGCCGGCTGGACGAGGGCGACCGCCGCTAGCGCCAATGCACCGAAAAGTTGTCGTCGGGGTGCCAGAATGCTTGGGAACTTCATCGGGAGATTATGGACAAGGCAAACGATGGGAATGCGGAAGGCGGCGAAAGCCGCGCGTCGACCGCCGCCTTCTTCAAGGCACAAGTGCGCGCCGCGCTGATCGAGCAACGCCTGGCGCTGCCCGACCGCGGACAGCGTTCGGACCTCCTGCAGCGCGTGATGCGCATCTGGCTGGTCGGCCGGCCCGACAGCGTGATCGGCGCCTACTGGCCGATCAAGGGCGAATTCGATCCGCTGCCGGCGCTGCACCGCTGGAAGGAGGATGGCGAACTGCTCGACGAGCCACACCGCCGCCGCATCGGGCTGCCGGTGGTCGACCGCGTGCACAAGACCCTGAGCTTCCACTCGTGGTATCCGGGCTGCCCGATGGAGAACGACGCCTACGACATTCCGAAGCCCAAGGACACCGAACTGATCGTGCCGACGCTGCTGTTCGTGCCGTGCCTCGGCTACAGCGCGGGCGGCTACCGGCTCGGCTACGGCGGCGGCTTCTACGACCGCACGCTCGCGGCGCTGGAGCCGCGGCCCTTCACGGTGGGGCTCGGCTTCACGCAGGGCTACCTGGAGGAATTCGAGCCCGAGGCCCACGACTTGCCGCTGGACGCGATCCTCAACGACAACGGCGTCGTCTGGCCGATCGGCTGAGCAACCCTCGGTTCAGTCCAGGTGGTCGACGGTGTCGGGGTCCGGCACCTCGCCGATGGTCTCGCGCGTGATGCGGGCCTGGTCCTGCAGCCATTCGCAGAACGCCGCGATTTCCGGGCGGGACGCGTTGCGCGGGCCGACCAGCAGCCAGTAGGCCATCGGCGAATCCATCCGGTGCTGCGGCAGCACCTCGACTAGGTCGCCGTTGGCCAGGCTCTCGGCGATCAATGAACTGCGCGCGAGCACCAGCCCCTGCCCGGTCAGCGCCGCCTGCACCATCTGGTACGCGTAGTTGAAATAGAGCCAGCGGCGCGGCTGGGCGCGCGCCACGCCGTTGCCTTCGAACCAGCGGCGCCACGTCAGCCATTCGAGATGCGTGCGGTGCGCATCGCCCGCCTCGATCAGCGTGAAGCCGGCGATGTCGGCCGGCGTGCGGATCGGCGGATTGCTCTTGATGAGCCACGGGCTCGCCACCGGCGTCAGCGTTTCGCCGAAGAGCCGCAGCGCGCCCGGCGGCATGTTCTCGCGCGCGCCGTAGCGCAGCGCCAGATCGACGTCGGCGACCTCGAGATCGACCGGCGCGTCGCTCGCGTCGATGCGGATGTCGATCCCGGGGTTGTCGCGCTGGAAGGCCTCGAGCCGCGGAATCATCCACATCGACGCGAAGGATGCGAAGGTCGTCAGCGACACGCTCTTGCGCCCCGCGCTCTGCCGGATCTGCCGCACCGCGCCGTCGATGCGCGGCAGGGCCTGCTGCACCGCGAGCAGGAGCTGCGCGCCGGCACCGGTGAGCTCCACGGCGCGCGTGTGGCGCAGGAACAGGCTCACGCCGACCTCTTCCTCGATCGCCTGGATCTGCCGGCTCACCGCCGACTGCGTCAGTGCCATCTCCTCGGCGGCGGCACGGAAGTTGAGATGGCGGGCGACCGCCTCGAACGCACGCAACTGGCCGGCGGCGATCGGCCGGGTACGCAGATGGGTCTGGGAATATTGCATGGATTGATGCGATTCGTGAATCAGTAGCCTACCGCCAATTCATTGGACCGCGAGCGGACGCCGCAGGATCATTCATTCCCGAAGCGCAATCCCGGCAAGCCAGATCCTTGGCGATTGCCACCGCGCTCCGGTCCATGCAAGAAGGAGCTTTCCATGTCCGTCGCCTGCCATTCCCCAGCACTGGTTTCCGTCCCGCGGTCGACGGCGGAGAGTACCGCCGTCGTCGCTGCCTCGCGCCGCAATGCCGTGCATCTGCCATCCGGCCAAGCCGCCAGCCTGCGCGCGGACTGCGCGCGCATCCTCCATGTGAATCAGGGCAGGGTGTGGGTCACGCGGGACGCCACCGCCCGAAGCGCGACCGAGGACATGGTGCTCGGCGTCGGGCAATCGATGCACGTGGCGTCGGGCGACCGCATCGTGCTCGAACCGTGGGATGCGGGCGGCGCGACCTATACGTGGAACGCCGCATCCGCCCCGGCCTGACGGCCCCGCTCAACCGTTGACGTCGAATCCGGGCCGCAGCGCCAGGAACCGCTCGAGCGCTTCCTCGCCTCGAAGCTCGTGGACCCCGGCCATGTCGTCGGGTTCTTCGCTCTGCGCAAAACCGAGATCGAAGCGCTTGTAGCGCCGGTCGGTCCGCTGTCCGCTGTAGAGCACGCGCACATCCGAATGGCGGCTGTCGTGCGCGATGCGCCGCATCAGCGCGTCGACCGCGTCCGCCGGACCTTCGAGATGCTGGCAGAAGCGGGAGCCGTCGAAGATCAGCAGGCCCGTGATGCCGCGCTGCGAGTTGCGCGCGCGCGCCTGCGCGACGATCTGGCCGACAACGCGCGGCGGCTCGTCGGGCGACAGGACGCTGCAGTAGAGGATTTCCTGGAGTTCTGACATCGGTTGGCGTTTCGCGGAGCGCGAGTCTAGAGACTTCGTCCGATGGACGAAATGTGAAAAGACATGTCGCGACGATCTATAGTGCCGCCGTGAAACGCGAGGACACGCCCCTGAAATCGCCGCCGCTGTGCACCAACCCGTGCGAGGCGTGCGGCCTGCGAAGCAACCCGGCCTTCCTGGAGACGGGGGCGTCGGAGCTGCATGCGATCCAGTCGTTCCGGCGCGGCAGCCGCCGGGTCCCGGCGGGCCGGTTGGTCATCGAGGAACACATCCGCAGTCCGCAGCTCTTCACGCTCTATTCGGGATGGGCGTTTCGCTTCAAGACGCTCGCGGACGGGCGGCGGCAGATCCTGAGCTTCCTCCTACCCGGCGACTTCATCGGGTTGCAGGACGAGTTCGCCGAGGGGAACACCCACGGCGTCGAGGCCGCCACCGACGCGACCTTCTGCGCCTTCGAGCGCGACGAGCTCTGGAGCCTGTTCCAGGCCCAGCCGAAGCTCGGCTACGACATCACCTGGCTGGCGGCCCGCGAGGAGAAGATGGTGGACGACCATCTCGTGACCGCGGGGCGACGCAATGCGAGCGAGCGCGTCGCGATGCTGCTCATGCACCTGTACCGGCGTGCCGAAGCCATCGGCCTGGTCGTCGACGGCTGGGTCGAATTCCCGTTCAACCAGCAGCACGTCGCCGACGCGCTCGGCTTGTCGCTCGTGCACACGAACAAGACCCTGCGTCGGCTGCAGCGCCTGGGCCTTCACAGGATCGACGACGGCAGGCTGCGCATCCTCGAGCCGCACGCGCTCGAAACGCTGGGCGACTACTACGAACGCCCGCTGCGCCGGGTGCCGCTGATCTGAGCGTTCGTCACTCGATGTTCTGAACCTGCTCGCGCATCTGCTCGATTAGCACCTTCATGTCGACGCCGATGCGCGTCATTTCCAGGACGGCGGATTTCGATCCCAGCGTGTTGGCTTCGCGATGCAGTTCCTGGATCAGGAAATCCAGGCGCTTGCCGACCTCGCCCCCCTTGGCGAGCAGGCGCTCGATCTCGTCGAGGTGCGAGGCGACGCGGGTCAGCTCCTCGGCGACGTCGATGCGGATCGCGAAGGCCGTGGCTTCGGTCAATGCGCGGTCCCGTGCCGCCTCGGGCAGCGTGCCGCCGTTGGCGCCGCCGGCCAGTCCCATGGCGTCCTGCCAGCGTTCGAGAAAACGCGTGCGCTGCTGCTCGACCAGCTGCGGCACCAGCGGGCCGGCCTGCGAAGCCAGAGTGCGCAGCTGCGCGACGTGATCCCGGAGCATCGTCGCCAGGCGCGCACCCTCGCGCTCGCGGGCGGCCATCAGGCTCGCGAGGGCCTTTTCGGTCACCTCGACCAGCTCCGTGCTCCAGTCGCCGCGTGCCGAACTCTCGCTGCCGGCCAGACGCAGCACGTCGGCGACGCTGAGTTCGCGGGCGCCGGGCAGCCAGGCGCGGATGCTGTCCTGCACGCCGTTCAGGCGCTGCAGCAGCCGGGTCGACGGCTCGGCGATGCCGGACTGCGCGGTGTGCTCGACGGCGGCGCGCACCTCGACCTTGCCGCGCTTGAGCCGGCTCGCGAGCAGTTCGCGCAGGGCGGTCTCGTGCTGGCGCAATTCTTCGGGGAGCTTGAAGGTGAGGTCGAGAAACCGGCTGTTGACCGAGCGGATCTCGATGCCCAGTCGACCGATGGAAACGGGCCGCGCATCGGCCTCGGACGGGGTTCCGACGGGGCCGTTCTGGCCGCTCGCGTAGCCGGTCATGCTGTAAACTGGCATTGAGCCTCCCTGTGATTTCTTGCTGCGCGGAGGCCTTGACGCAGCGCTCGCCGCGTCGCCCGATTGCCTTCGGCGAAACTCCCGGATTATGTCAAAGGTCAAACCCTCGCCTCTCCTGCCCGAAACGGTCATCGGCGGCTACCGCGTGGTGCGCCGCCTGTCGGCGGGCGGCTTCGGCGTCGTCTATCTCGCGGTCGACCACAGCGGCGAGCAGGTCGCGATCAAGGAATACCTGCCGTCGTCGCTCGCGACGCGCGGCATCGGGGAGCTGGCGCCCCAGGTGTCGGCGGACAAGCTCTCTCTCTACCGGCTGGGCCTCAAGAGCTTCTTCGAGGAAGGGCGCTCGCTGGCGCAGATCTCGCACGCCTCGGTGGTCAGCGTGCTCAACTTCTTCCGCGAGAACGAGACCGTCTACATGGTCATGAACTACCTGGAAGGCGCGACGCTCCAGGACTTCATCGTGACCGCGCGCGACCTGAAGAAGCAGAAGGTGTTCCGCGAGTCGACCATCCACTCGCTCTTCGACGAGATCCTGCGCGGCCTGCGGATCGTCCACCAGCACAAGATGCTGCACCTGGACATCAAGCCGGCCAACATCTTCGTGACCGACGACGACCGCGCCGTGATGATCGACTTCGGCGCCGCGCGCGAGGTGCTGTCCAAGGAAGGCAACTTCATCCGCCCGATGTACACCCCCGGCTTCGCCGCGCCCGAGATGTACCGCCGCGATTCGTCGATGGGTCCGTGGACCGACATCTACGCGATCGGCGCCTGCATCTATGCCTGCATGCAGGGCTATCCGCCCAACGACGCGCCGCAGCGCATCGAGAAGGACCGCCTCGGCCTGTCGCTCTCGCGGCTGCGCGGCATCTACTCGGACAACCTGATCGAGGTCGTCGAATGGTGCATGTCGCTCGATCCGCTGTCGCGTCCGCAGTCGGTCTTCGCGCTGCAGAAGGAACTCAGCCGCGAAGGCGAGCGCCGCTACACCAAGCTGAGCGTCGGCGAGAAGGTGCGCCTGTCGATCGACAACATCCGCTCGCCCGAGAAGAAGTCCCTGCCCAAGGCCGCCGCACCGACGACGCGTCCCGCATGAAGTTCTCCGTCTTCCAGGTCAGCAGGAAGGGCGGCCGCCTCAAGAACGAGGACCGCATGGGGTATTGCTATACCCGCGAGTCGGGCCTGTTCGTGCTGGCCGACGGCATGGGCGGCCATCCGGAGGGCGAGGTCGCCGCTCAGATGGCGCTGCAGACCATCGCCGCGCGCTACCAGCGCGAGGCCCGTCCGGCGCTCAAGGACGTGAGGTCGTTCCTGTCGAGCGCAGCCATCTCCGCGCATCAGCAGATCATGCGCTATGCGGGCAACAAGGCCATGCTCGACACGCCGCGCACCACCGTCGTCGCGGCCGTGCTCCAGGGCAACACGGCGACCTGGGCGCATTGCGGCGACTCGCGCCTCTACGTGGTGCGCGACGGCGCGCTCGTGACGCGCACACGCGACCATTCGCATGCCGAGCGTCCTCGTCCCGGCGCCGGCGACGATCCGGTCAACCGCAACCTGCTGCTGACCTGCCTGGGCTCGCCGACCACGCCCGTGATCGATGTCTCCGCGCCGCTGCACCTGCAGCGCGGCGACCGGCTGATGCTGTGCTCCGACGGTGTCTGGGGCGTGCTCGACGACGAGACCATCGTGCACGTGCTGTCCTCCGGCAAGCCGGTGTCGGACGCCGCGCCCGAGCTTGCCGAAATGGCGTTGCGCGAGGGCGGCGTGCGCAGCGACAACGTCACGCTCATCGTCGTCGAATGGGAGATGCCCGACGTGCCCGGCGTGAGCCGCGTGTCCACCGACAGCATCAGCGACGGCGTGTTCGCCTCGACCATCCAGGACGATGCTCCGTCGGACGACGAACCCGACCAGATCGAGGATCTCGACGAGGCGACCATCGAACGCTCGATCGCCGAGATCAACGAAGCCATCCGCCGCTCCGCGGCCCGAAAAATCTAGTTCTCCCGCTTCCACCATGACTGCATTCACACGAAGCGGCGGCCGTGCCGCCGACCAGCTGCGCCCGGTGCGCATCACCCGCGGATTCACCATCCATGCCGAGGGCTCGGTGCTGATCGAGTTCGGCCAGACGCGCGTGCTGTGCACCGCCTCCGTCGAGGACAAGGTGCCGCCGCACAAGAAGGGCAGCGGCGAAGGCTGGGTGACGGCCGAATACGGCATGCTGCCGCGCGCCACCCACACCCGCAGCGCCCGCGAGGCCGCCAAGGGCAAGCAGACCGGCCGCACCCAGGAGATCCAGCGCCTCATCGGCCGCTCCATGCGCGCGGTGTTCGACCTGAAGGCGCTGGGCGAACGCACGATCCATCTCGACTGCGACGTGCTGCAGGCCGACGGCGGCACCCGCACGGCGGCCATCACCGGCGCCTTCGTCGCCGCGCAGGACGCGGTGAACCGGCTGATCGTGGCCGGCCAGCTCGCCGCGTCGCCGATCCGCGGCCACGTCGCGGCGATCTCGGTGGGCATCGTCGAGGGCACGCCGCTGCTCGACCTCGAATACACCGAGGACTCGGCCTGCGACACCGACATGAACGTCGTCATGACCGGCGCCGGCCACTTCGTCGAGGTGCAGGGCACGGCCGAGGGTGCGGCCTTCACGCGTGCCGAGATGACCGCGCTGCTCGACCTCGCCGAGAAAGGCATCGGCGAGCTGGTCGCGATGCAGCAGGGCGCGCTCGCGTCGCCTGCGGCCTGACGTCGCCGATGCACCGCACGCCGCGATGAAGCTGGTCCTCGCCTCCAACAACGCCGGCAAGCTCGCCGAACTGCAGCCCC
>JAKONL010000120.1 GCA_022701965.1 Burkholderiaceae bacterium
CGCAAGATGAGCAAGTCGCTGGGCAACGGCATCGACCCGCAGGAGGTCAGCAAGAAGCTGGGCGCGGAGATCATCCGCCTGTGGGTGGCTGCGAGCGACTATTCCGGCGACATCGCCGGCGACGACAAGATCCTCGCGCGCGTGGTGGACGCCTACCGCCGTATCCGCAACACGCTGCGCTTCCTGCTGGCCAACACCAGCGACTTCGACATCGCGAAAGACGCGGTGCCGCCGGACGAGCTGCTGGAGATCGACCGCTACGCGCTGGCGCGCGCGGCCCAGTTCCAGGCCGAGATCCTGGCGCACTACAAGGTCTACGAATTCCATCCGGTGGTCTCGAAGCTGCAGGTCTACTGCTCCGAAGACCTGGGGGCGTTCTACCTCGACGTGCTCAAGGACCGGCTCTACACGACCGGCGCGAGCTCGCACGCGCGGCGCAGCGCGCAGACCGCGCTCTGGCACATCACGCAGGCGATGCTGCGCTGGATGGCGCCGTTCCTGAGCTTCACGGCCGAAGAAGCCTGGACGTTCGTGAGCACCGCGGCGCCGGGCGAATCGATCTTCACGCAGGTCTACAGCGACCTCGGCACGCCCGACGAAGCGCTGCTGGCCAAGTGGACCCGCATCCGGGAGATCCGCGACGTGGTCAACAAGGACATCGAGGCCGTGCGCTCCACGGGCACCGTCGGCTCGTCGCTGCAGGCCAACGTCGTGCTGACCGCGCAGCCGCACGACCACGCGCTGCTGGCGTCGCTCGGCGACGACCTGAAGTTCGTCTTCATCACCTCCGCCGTCGACCTGGTCGCCGGCGATGCGCTCGCCACCACCGTCGCGGCCAGCACCGACACCAAGTGCGAACGCTGCTGGCACTGGCGCGCCGATGTCGGCCACGACCCGGCGCATCCGACGATCTGCGGCCGCTGCACCACCAACCTGTACGGCGCCGGCGAAGCGCGGAGCGTCGCGTGATGGCACGCGCACCCGCCAGCCGCGACGGCAAGCTGTCGAAGGCCTACGGAGCCCGGGCCGGAAACGGCATCTGGCCCTGGCTCGGCCTCGCCCTGGTGCTGTTCATCCTCGACCAGTTCACCAAGACGCTGATCCTGGGCTACTACAAGTACGGCGACGCCACCTACATCACGAGCTTCTTCAACATCGTCCGGGCGCACAACACCGGCGCCGCGTTCTCGTTCCTGGCCGACCATTCGGGCTGGCAGCGCTGGCTCTTCACCGGCATCGGCATCGCGGCGGCGATCTTCATCGTTTGGATGCTGAAGTCGCATCCCGGGCAGAAGCTGTTCAGCTTCGCGATGGCCTGCATCCTGGGCGGCGCGGTGGGCAACGTGATCGACCGGATGATGCACGGCTACGTCGTCGACTTCCTGGACTTCCATGTCGCGGGCCGGCACTTCCCGGCCTTCAACATCGCCGACAGCGCGATCACGATCGGCGCGATCTGCCTGATCCTCGACGAGTTGCGACGGGTGCGGCGCGGGAAGTGACCGTCGGACGGATGTCGGAGGCGCTTGTCCTGCAGACATGATCTGGCACCAAATCTAACTTTTCCACTTTTTTGGAGATGCGGCTGAAAGATCGCGTCGCCTTCCCATGTCGCAGCCCGAAAAACCGCAGATCAGGTCTTCCATCCCGCCCGAGATCGATGTCGACGTCCCCGGACAGGACCCGATCGCCGACCACCGCAACGACATCTTCTTCGCCGCGATCGAGACCACCCGCATGCCGATGCTGGTCACCGACCCGCGCCGCCCGGACAACCCGATCGTCTTCGCCAACCGCGCGTTCCTGTCGATGTCGGGCTACACGAACGAGGAGATCCTCGGCCATAACTGCCGGTTCCTGCAGGGGCCGGACACCTCGCGCGCCGCCGTCATGGCGATCCGCGAGGCGATCCAGGACAACCGGGAGTTCTCGACCGAAATCCTGAACTACCGCAAGGACGGCAGCACGTTCTGGAACGCGCTCTACATCTCGCCGGTGTTCAACCAGAACAAGGAAGTCGTCTACTTCTTCGCCTCGCAGCTGGACGTGAGCCGCCGGCGCGACGCGGAAGAGGCGCTGGGACAGGCGCAGAAGATGGAGGCGCTGGGCCAGCTGACCGGCGGCATCTCGCACGACTTCAACAACCTGCTGCAGGTGATGTCGGGACACCTCGACATCCTGAAGATGCGCCAGAACATGGGAACGATCGACGACGCCGCGCTCGGCCGGGGCATCGACAACATCCGCAACGCGATCGTCAAGGCGTCGACGCTGACGCAGCAGCTCCTGGCCTTCTCGCGCAAGCAGCGGCTCGAGGGCCGGTCGGTCAACCTCAACACGATCGCCGAAGGCGTGAAGGAGCTGACCTCGAGCACGATGGGCGACCGTGCCAAGGTGGAGCTCATCCTCGAGCCCGATCTCGGAAACTGCCAGCTCGATCCGACGCAGCTGGAAGTCGCGCTGCTCAACGTGCTGGTCAACGCGCGCGACGCCATGCCCAACGGCGGGAAGATCACGGTCAAGACGCGCAACGTGGTGGTCCGCCCCGACGACGTGAGCGCGTTCGCCGGCCTGCCGCCGGGCAACTACGTCTCGATCTCCGTCACGGACACCGGTTCGGGCATTCCGGCCGCCATCATCAACCGCGTGATGGACCCGTTCTTCACGACCAAGGACGAGGGCAAGGGCACCGGCCTGGGCCTGTCGATGGTCTACGGCTTCGCCAAGCAGTCGGGCGGAACGGTCAGCATCTATTCCGAGGAGAACATCGGCACGACCGTGCGCATGTACTTCCCGGTGGCCAAGCATGTGTTCCGCGGCGCGACCGAGCTGAGCCGGCGCGCCAACGATCGCGGCGGCAGCGAAACGATCCTCGTGGTCGACGACCGGCAGGAGGTCGCCGAGCTGTCGCGCGACATGCTCGTCGGGCTCGGCTACAAGGTCTACGTCGCCAACGGCGGGCGCGAAGCGCTCCAGCTGCTCGAATCGCTCGACGCGGACGAGAAGCCGCAGATGCTGTTCTCGGACCTGATCATGCCGGGCGGCATCAACGGCTATGCGCTCGCACGCGAGGTGCGGCAGCGCGTTCCGGGCGTGAAGGTGCTGCTGACGACGGGCTATGCGGGCTCGGCCGACGGCAAGAACTCGGACGAGGGCACCGAGTTCGACGTCATCAAGAAGCCCTACCGGCTGGCCGACCTCGCGCGTCGCGTCCGCCTGGTGCTCGACGGTCCGACCGGCACGGCCACCTGAGCGACGCCGG
>JAKONL010000123.1 GCA_022701965.1 Burkholderiaceae bacterium
TGGCCGAGCTCGAGGGCACCGTCGGCCTGCCCCATCCGTCGATCGCGCATCCGCTGCGGCTCTTCGGGGACGCACGCGCGAATTCGCAGGGTCTCGACCTGGCCAACGAACAGACGCTGGGTTCGCTCGCCTCGGCCCTGGCCGAATCCGCCCGCATCGCGTGGACTTCCGAGCCCATGCTGGCCGATACCACGGCCAGGATTACGGACGGGACGGCGGACGCCGCCGAGTGGAAGCCGGTGCCGAATCCCGCCGACCACTCGGATGTCGTCGGCCGGTGCCGGTGGGCTACCGAGGCCGAGGTCGAGTCCGCCCTGCAATCCGCCGCCGCCTTTGCGCCGGCCTGGGCCGCGACGCCCCGGGCCGAGCGCGCGGCCTGCCTCGAACGCGCGGCCGATGCCATGCAGGCGCGGATGCCCGTGCTGCTCGGCCTGCTGGCCCGCGAAGCCGGCAAGACCTTTTCCAACGGCATCGCCGAAGTCCGCGAAGCCGTCGACTTCCTGCGCTTCTACGCCGCGCAGGCGCGCGCCGACTTCGACAGCGGCACCCATCGCGCGCTCGGCCCGGTGGTCTGCATCAGCCCGTGGAACTTTCCGCTGGCGATCTTCGTCGGGCAGATCGCCGCGGCGCTCGCGGCCGGCAACACGGTGCTGGCGAAGCCCGCGGAGCAGACCTCGCTGATCGCCGCGGCAGGTATCGAACTCCTGCGCGAAGGCGGCGTGCCGCCGGCCGCGCTGCAGCTGGTGCCGGGCCGGGGTTCGGTCGTCGGCGCCCGCATGGTCGCGGACGCGCGCACGCAGGGCGTGATGTTCACCGGCTCGACCGAGGTCGCGCGCCAGCTGCAGCAGACGCTGGCGGGCCGCGTCGGACCGACCGGCGCCCCGGTTCCGCTGATCGCGGAGACCGGCGGACAGAACGCGATGCTGGTGGACTCGTCGGCCCTGCTTGAGCAGGTCGCGGCCGACATCGTCGGATCGGCCTTCGACAGCGCCGGCCAGCGCTGCTCGGCGTTGCGGGTGCTGTGCGTGCAGGAAGAAGTGGCCGACAGCCTGATCACGATGGTGCGCGGCGCGATGGCCGAGTCGGACGTGGGCAATCCGGCGCTGCTTCGCACGGATGTCGGACCGGTGATCGACGCTGCCGCCCGCCGTGGCATCGAGGACCACATCGAGGCCATGCGAGCGAAGGGACGCAAGGTCCACCGCCTGGGCCGTCACGCGCGCGGAACGATCGACGGCGGCACCTACGTCGTCCCCGCCCTGATCGAGCTGGAGAGCATTGCCGAGCTCGAGAAGGAGATCTTCGGCCCGGTGCTGCACGTGGTCCGGTTCTCCCGCCGCGACCTCATGGCGACGCTCGACCGGATCAACGCCACCGGCTACGGCCTGACGATGGGCCTGCACACCCGGATCGACGAGACGATCGAGCGCGTCGTCGCCGGCGCGCATGCGGGCAATGTCTACGTCAACCGGAACATGGTGGGGGCGGTGGTCGGCGTGCAGCCGTTCGGCGGCGAGGGGCTGTCGGGTACCGGCCCGAAGGCGGGGGGGCCGCTCTACATGTACCGCCTGCTCGCTGCTGCGCCGGCGGACGTGCTGGTACGGGCGCCGGCCGCCGGGCTGCCCGGATCGCAGGCCGGAGAAGCGGGCGACGGTGCGCCGGCGCCGTTCCGGTCGCTGGTGGCATGGATGAAGACGCAAGGCGACGTTCGCGCCGCCGAACAATGTCGAAGATTCGCCGACCTCGCCGGAGCGGGCCAGGCCCGCGTGCTGGCCGGGCCGACCGGCGAGCGGAACGTCTACTCGCTGCATCCGCGCGAGGCGGTGCTGTGTCTCGCGGACAGCACCGAAGGCCTGCTCCACCAGCTGGCGGCGACGTTGTGCGTGGGCAGCCAGGCCATCTGGGAAGCGAGCGCGACTGCCGAGGCACTGCGTGCGTCGCTTCCCGCCGACGTGCAGGCGAAGATCGTGCTCGCGGCGGACTGGACCTCGCCGAGCGCGGTCTTCGACGTCGTCTTGCACCAGGGCGACGAAGTCGACCTGAAGCGCGTGTCCGTGGCGCTGGCCCGGCGCGACGGTCCGATCGTGAGCCTGCGCCGCTCCAGCGTCGCGGACGGCGAGATGCCGCTGGAGGCTTTGGTGCTGGAGCGCGCGGTCAGTACCAACACCGCCGCGGCCGGCGGCAACGCCAGCCTGATGACCATCGCCTGACCCGTTCCCGGCGGTCTGCGAACGCCCATGAGACGCAAATGGACAGGGTATCTCCCATCCTTGTCAAACAAAAAAACGTGACCTAATGCACAGACACTACATCAACTGTTCGCAATGACGTGGTATGGGCCCCGTTCGATAGAGGGCCCGCCCGTAGAGAGTCCGCAAATGTCCAAACTTCTCGTTCTTCCGGTCGGCATCGCATTGACTTCGGTTCTCGTATGGGGTTTCGGGCTGGCGGCCGTGGCGGTCTGCTTCGCGCTGGCACTTGCTACCCTGCTGTTCTCGACCGAAGCCAGCGAC
This sequence comes from Burkholderiaceae bacterium, assembly GCA_022701965.1. The sequence goes on from JAKONL010000123.1 coordinate 2,514, forward strand.
AGGGACCGCGAAACCGCAGTCTGAACCCGAGCGAAGGATACGGGCAACCGGCAGCCCGTGATCCTGTCAGGGCGAGTCGCTGCGCGACAGCCGTTCCACCGTGGTGGCGCTCCATCCACCACCCAGAGCCTTGTAGAGCGCGAGACGGTTGGTCTGCTCGACCAGCTGAAGGCTGATGAGCGACTGCTGCGCCGAATAGAGGGAGCGCTGTGCGTCCAGCACATCGAGATAGCCGGCACCGCCGCTTCTGAACAGCGCGTCCGAGAGTTCATAGGCTCGCGTGGTCGATGCGAGCAACGACTGTTGCGCCGCCAGGCGCTCGCCCAGGGTTCGCCGTGCCGCCAGTGCATCGGCCACTTCCCTGAATGCCGTCTGGAGCGTCTTCTCGTAGTTCGCCAGCTGGATCTGTTCCTGCACCTCGGCCACGCGCAGGTTCGCCCGGTTGGCGCCGCCGTCGAAGATCGGCAGGCTGATCGACGGTGCGAAGCTCCACGCCGCGCTGCCCTCCTTGAACAACCCCGAAAGACTGCCGCTCGCGGTGCCTCCCGAGCCGGTGAGCGTGATGCGCGGATAGAACGCCGCGCGCGCGGCGCCGATGCTGGCGTTGTTCGCGCGCAGAAGGTGCTCGGCCGCCAGGACGTCGGGGCGCTGCTGCAGCACGTCCGAGGGGAGGCCCGGCGGCGGTGCCAGCAGGCGGGCCGCGGGTGCCTGCACCAGCGTCGCCGCGCTCGGCGGCATGAGTTCCGCCGGCGGTGGCGCGCCCGCGAGCAGCGTCAGCGCATTGCGGCTCTGTTCGACCTGGCTGTCGTAGGCCGCGGCGTCGGCGCGGGCGACATCGACCGTGCTCTGCGCCTGCGCCAGCGCCAGGCCCGACTGCGCGCCGAGTTCGTAGCTGCGCCGGACCAGGTCGAACGACCTCTCCCGGCTGGCCAGCGTGTCGCGCGCGAGCTGCAGGCGCTGCTGGTCGGTCGCGAGCACGAGCCAGGCGTTGGCGACCTCGGCGATCAGGCTGATCTGCGTGCTGCGCCGGGCGTCCTCGGTCGCGAAGAAGGTCTCCAGCGCGGCATCGCCCAGATTGCGGATGCGGCCGAACAGATCGATCTCGTAGCTCGCCAGCCCGACGTTCACGTTGTACTGCGACGCGATGCGCGTCTGTCCGCTCGCCGCCAGGGTGCCCGGCACGCGCGACCGGCTGGCCGAGGCGCCGGCGTTGAGCGCCGGGAGCAGGGCCGCCTCGACGATGTCGTAGCGCGCGCGGGCCTGTTCGATGTTGAGCGCCGTGACGCGCAGGTCGCGGTTGTTCGCCAGCGCGAAGCCGACGACGCCGCGCAGCCGCTCGTCGATGAAGAATTCCTGCCAGCCGAGCGCGAGCGGCGCGACGGCGGGCTGCGGGGTGGCCGTCATCGCGACGACCACCGGCGACGATGCCCAGGCCTGGGGCACCGGCGCGGGCGGCTGGACGTACCGCGGCGCCAGGTTGACGCAACCCGACAGCAGCAGCGTGGACAACCAGAGGCCGGCGGCGCGCGGGCTCGGGCGGCGTGACGCGTGCTTCATCAGCGGCCTCCCTGCGGCAGCGGGTCCGCGCGGCCGATCTCCGGGCGCGGCTCGGCAGTACCCGATGTGCGGTCGCCGCGCTTCGCGGCCCGGCGCTCGAAGAAGCCGCGGATCAGCACGAAGAACAGCGGCACGAAGAAGATGCCGAGCGCCGTGCCGACCACCATGCCGCCGAGCACGGCCGTGCCGATCGACTGGCGTCCGCCCGCACCGGCGCCGGTGCCGATGGCCAGCGGCAGCACGCCGAAGCCGAAGGCCAGCGAGGTCATCAGGATCGGGCGCAGGCGCAGGCGCACCGCCTGCAGCGTCGCGTCGATCACGCTCTTGCCCTGTTCCTGGAGCTGCTTGGCGAATTCGACGATCAGGATCGCGTTCTTCGACGACAGTCCCACGGTCGTCAGCAGGCCGACCTGGAAATAGACGTCGTTGCTCAGGCCGCGCAGGCCGGTGAACAGCAGCGCCCCGACGATGCCCAGCGGCACCACCAGGATCACCGAGAACGGCACCGACCAGCTCTCGTAGAGCGCGGCCAGGCACAGGAACACGAACAGGATCGAGATCGCGTAGAGCATCGGCGCCTGAGCTCCCGAGAGCCGTTCCTGGTAGGAGGCGCCGGTGAACTCGTAGCCGATGCCCTGGGGCATCTGCTTCATCGCGTTCTCGACCGCCGTCATGGCGTCGCCGGAGCTCACCCCCGGCGCGGCGTCGCCGACGAACTCATAGCTCGGGCTGCCGTTGTAGCGGATGAGCTGCGGCGATCCGTAGCTCCAGCGCGTGCTCGAGAACGCGCTGAACGGCACCATCTGGCCGAGCGTGTTGCGCACGCTCCAGCGGTCGATGTCGCCCGGCAGCATCCGGAACGGCGTGTCGCCCTGGATGTAGACGCGCTTGACGCGACCGTTGTTGAGGAAGTCGTTGACGTAGGTGCCGCCCATCGCGGTCGACAGGGTGCTGTCGATGGCACTGGTCTGCAGGCTCTGCGCACCGGCGCGCGCGTCGTCGATGTTGACCGTGAATTCGGGCGTGTCTTCGAGGTTGTTGCTGCGCACGTTGACCATCTCCGGCCGCTGGCCGAGGAGCTGCAGCGCCTGGTCGCGCGCCTTGAGCAGCGCGTCGTGGCCGAGCGCGTTCTGGTCCTTGAGGAAGAAATTGAAGCCGGCGTTGGCGCCCAGCCCGCGCACCGCCGGCGGCAGCACCACGAAGATGCGTGCGTCGCGGATCGCCGACAGGTCCTTGCTGCCGCGCCGCGCCACGGCGGCGGCCGACTGGTCCTTGCCCTTGCGCTCGCTCCAGTCCTTGAGCTTGACGAACGCGCGCGCCGAGCTCTGGTCGCCGTTCTGGCCGGTGACCAGGTTGATGCTCACCACCTCGGGCTGCTTCATGAAGTAGTCCTGCACCTGCGTGACGATCGGCTGCAGGCGCGCGTTCGACGAGCCCGGCGGCAGCGTGACCTGCACCTGCACGAAGCCCTGGTCCTCGTCGGGCAGGAACGAGGTCGGCAGGCGCAGGAACATCACCGCCATCGCCACGCAGATCGCGGCATAGACCAGCAGGCTGCGCTTGCTGCGCCGCACGATGCCGCCGACGATGCCCTGGTAGCGGTCGGCGGTGGCGTCGAAGCGGCGGTTGAAGCCGGCGAAGAACCGGTCGACCTTGCCCAGCAGCCCCTTGCGCGGTGTACCGTGCGCGCCGTGCGACCCCTTCTCGACCGGCTTGAGCAGCGTCGCGCACAGCGCCGGCGTGAGCGTCAGCGCCACCAGCACCGACAGCACCATCGCCGAGACGATGGTGATCGAGAACTGGCGGTAGATGACGCCGGTCGAGCCGCCGAAGAAAGCCATCGGGATGAACACCGCTGACAGCACCAGCGCGATGCCCACCAGCGCGGGCGTGATCTCGGCCATCGACTTCTTCGTCGCCTCCTTGGGCGACAGGCCTTCCTCGCTCATCACCCGCTCGACGTTCTCCACCACCACGATGGCGTCGTCTACCAGGAGGCCGATGGCCAGCACCATGCCGAACATCGTGAGCGTGTTGATCGAGTAGGCGAACACCGACAGCACGCCGAAGGTGCCCAGCAGCACCACCGGCACCGCGATCGCGGGGATCAGCGTGGCGCGGAAGTTCTGCAGGAAGACGTACATCACCAGCACCACCAGCAGCATCGCCTCGACCAGCGCCTTGACCACCTCGTCGATCGAGGCGCTCACGAAGGGCGTGGTGTCGTAGCTCACGAAGGTCTCGAGCT
>JAKONL010000139.1 GCA_022701965.1 Burkholderiaceae bacterium
TCCAGTGCGCCGCGACCACGGTCGAGACGCATGTCGCCTGGAACGCCAACGGCGTGCCGATCGTGCAGATCTTCCAGATGGACAAGTCCTACGGCGCCGACGGCATCGCGGTGCGCGGCGACATCGCCAAGTTCTCCGACTTGAAGGGCAAGACCATCGGCGTCGACGCGCCGGGCACCGCACCGTACTTCGGCCTGGCCTGGATGCTCAGCAAGAACGGCATGTCGCTCAAGGACGTGAAGACCACCACACTGTCGCCGCAGGCCGCGGCGCAGGCTTTCGTCGCCGGCCAGAACGACGCCGCGATGACCTACGAGCCGTACCTCTCGACCGTGCGCGCCAACCCGGCCGCCGGCAAGATCCTCGCGACCACGCTCGACTACCCGATGGTGATGGACACGGTCGGCTGCGCGCCGAAATGGCTGCAGGCCAACGCGAAGGCGGCCCAGGCGCTGACCAACTCGTACTTCGAGGCCCTGGAGATGATCAAGAGCGATCCGGCCAAGGCCAACGAGATCATGGGCGCGGCCGTCAAGCAGACCGGCGAGCAGTTCGCCAAGTCGTCGGCCTACCTGCGCTGGCAGGACAAGGCGGCCAACCAGAAGTTCTTCGCCGGCGAACTCACGTCCTTCATGAAGGAAGCCGAGAAGATCCTGCTGGAGGCCGGCGTGATCCGCAAGGCGCCGGAGAACCTCGCCGCCACCTTCGACGCCTCGTTCATCAAGTGAGGGCGTTCGCACCGCTCGAGCCCGTCGGCAGCGGCGCGCGCTGGCTGCTGGGCGTCGGCTTCTTCGTGCTGTTCGTCGGCGTCTGGGCCGCGTTCACGCTCGGCGGCTTCGTCTCGCCGACCTTCCTCGCGAGCCCGGTCACGATGGTGAAGGAAGGCTGGCTGCTCTTCGCCGAATACAACTTCATCCACGACATCGGCATGACCGTGTGGCGGGTGCTCGGCGGCTTCGTGCTGGCGTCGGTCGTGGCGGTGCCGCTGGGCATTGCGATGGGCGCGTACAAGCCGGTCGAGGCCTTCCTCGAGCCCTTCGTCTCGTTCTGCCGCTACCTGCCGGCCTCGGCCTTCATACCGCTCCTCATCCTGTGGGCCGGCATCGGCGAGACGCAGAAGCTGCTGGTGATCTTCATCGGCTCGGTGTTCCAGATCGTCCTGATGGTCGCGGTCATCGTCGGCGGTGCGCGGCGCGACCTGGTCGAGGCCGCCTACACGCTGGGCGCGAACAGCCGCGGCATCGTCAAGCGGGTGCTGATCCCGGGCGCGGCGCCGGGCATCGCCGAGACGCTGCGGCTGGTGCTCGGCTGGGCCTGGACCTACGTGATCGTGGCCGAGCTGATCGGCTCGTCGTCGGGCATCGGCCACATGATCACCGACAGCCAGGCCCTGCTCAACACCGGCCAGATCATCTTCGGGATCATCGTGATCGGTGTCATCGGGCTGGTCTCGGACTTCGCCTTCAAGGCGCTGAACCGCAAGCTGTTCGCCTGGAGCGCGCTGTGAACGACCAACTCTCCATCCGCGGCGTCTCGCGCGTGTTCGAAGGCCGCAAGGGGCAGCGCACCCAGGCGCTGCAGCCGATCGACTTCGACGTGCGCGAGAACGACTTCGTCACCATCCTCGGCCCGTCGGGCTGCGGCAAGTCGACGCTGCTGCGCATCGTGGCCGGCCTCGACTTCCCGACCACCGGCGAGGTGCGGCTCGACGGCAAGACCATCGAAGGGCCGGGCGCGGACCGCGGCGTGGTGTTCCAGAGCTACACGCTGTTCCCGTGGCTCACGATCGCGCAGAACATCCGCTTCGGCCTGCGCGAGCGCGGCCTGCGCGAGGCCGAACAGAAGGAGCGCAGCGACTTCTTCATCGCCAGGGTCGGGTTGCGCGGCTTCGAGAACCACTATCCGAAGCAGCTCTCCGGCGGCATGCAGCAGCGCACCGCGATCGCACGCGCGCTGGCCAACGACCCGAAGATGCTGCTGCTCGACGAACCCTTCGGCGCGCTCGACAACCAGACGCGCGTGCTGATGCAGGAACTGCTGCTGGGCATCTGGGAGTCGGCGCAGAAGACGGTCCTCTTCGTCACGCACGACATCGACGAGGCGATCTTCATGGCCAACCGCGTGGCGGTGTTCAGCGCCCGGCCGGGCCGCATCAAGACCGAGATCGCGGTCGACTTCCCGCATCCGCGCCACTACACGATCAAGACGTCGCCCGAGTTCATGGCGATCAAGGCACGACTGACCGAGGAAATCCGCGCGGAGTCGATGGCGTCCGCCGAGCACTGAGGCCGGGCGTATGAAGCGCGACCTGCCGTCCCTCGCGCTCTATGCGCAGGTCAAAGATCACATCACCCGCCGCATCCAGGACGGCACCTGGGCGCCGGGCCACCGCCTGCCGTCGGAGCACGAGCTGGTGGCGCAGTTCGGCATCTCGCGCATGACGGTCAACCGTGCGCTGCGCGAGCTGGTCGGCCAGGGCCGCATCGTCCGGGTGGCGGGCGTCGGCAGCTTCGTCGCCGAGGACAAGCCGCAGTCGACGCTGCTGCAGATCGCCAACATCGCCAGCGAGATCAGGGAGCGCGGCCACGACTACCGTTGCGAGATGCTCGCCGTCGAACGCCTGGCGGCCTCGCCCGACGTGGCGGTGTGGCTCGACCTGCAGGCGGGCGAGTCGGTGTTCCACAGCGTCTGCCTGCATCGAGAGAACGGGTTGCCGGTGCAGCTCGAGGACCGCTACGTCAGCCCGCGCGTCGCGCCCGACTTCGGCGCCCAGGATTTCTCGGACCAGACGCCCAGCGAGTACCTGCTGCGCGACGTGCCCTTCGACCAGATCGAGCATCTGGTCGATGCCGTGCTGCCCAGCGCCGAGCAGGCCGTGCGCCTGGCGATGTCCGCGGCCGAACCGTGCCTGCTGCTCACGCGCCGCACCTGGACCGGCACCGCGCCGGTGACCTGGGTGCGCTGCCTGCATCCGGCGTCGCGCTACCGGCTGGGCAGCCGCTTCCGCGCCGACAGCCGCCCGGCGTCGTAGCCGGGCCGACGGACGATTCCAGACAACGAACAACACACAGGGAGCACCATGACAGACGCAAACACCATCCTCGTACCCGGCCAGGTCGATCTCTCGCTCCTGCGCCGCATCCATGCCGGCGGCATCGTGCTGGCACTCGACCCCGCCACGCTCGACGGCATGCGCGCCGCGCAGGCGGCGGTGCATCGCATCGTGGCCGACGACGAGGTGGTCTACGGCATCAACACCGGCTTCGGCAAGCTCGCGAGCACGCGCATCGGCAACGACCACCTGGCCGAGCTGCAGCGCAACCTCGTGCTCTCGCACAGCGTGGGCACCGGCGCGCCACTGGAGGCCGCGGTGGTGCGCCTCGTGCTCGCGACCAAGGCGGTGAGCCTCGCGCGCGGCCACTCGGGCGTGCGGCCCGGACTGGTCGACGCGCTGCTGGCCCTCTTCAACGCCGGCATCGTGCCGCGCATCCCGGCCAAGGGTTCCGTGGGCGCCTCGGGCGACCTGGCGCCGCTCGCGCACCTGGCCTGCGTGCTGATCGGCGAAGGCGCCGCGACCACCGCCGACGGGACTGAGATCACCGGTGCCGAGGCGATGCGCGCGGTCGGTCTCGAGCCGTTCGTGCTCGGCCCGAAGGAGGGGCTCGCGCTGCTCAACGGCACGCAGGTGTCGACCGCGCTGGCGCTCGCCGGGCTGTTCGGCGCGGAGACCGTCTTCGCCGCCGGCCTGATGTCGGGCGCGCTGTCGCTGGAGGCCATCCAGGGCTCGATCCGGCCGTTCGACGCGCGCATCCACGCGGCACGCGGACAGCCGGGCCAGATCGCGGTCGCGGGCGCCGTGCGCGAGCTGCTCGAAGGCAGCGAGATCGTGCCCTCGCATGCCGATTGCGGACGCGTGCAGGACCCGTACTCGATCCGCTGCGTCCCGCAGGTGATGGGCGCCTGCCTCGACAACCTCGCGCATGCCGCGCGGGTGCTGACGATCGAGGCCAACGCGGCGTCGGACAATCCGCTGGTCTTTGTCGGCGAGGGCGGCGAGCCGGCCGACGTGATCTCCGGCGGCAATTTCCACGCGGAGCCGGTGGCCTTCGCCGCCGACATCCTGGCGCTGGCCATCGCCGAGATCGGTGCCATCGCCGAGCGCCGCCTCGCGCTGCTGCTCGACACCGGCCTGTCGGGCCTGCCGCCGTTCCTGATCGCGGACGGCGGCCTGAACTCCGGCTTCATGATCGCCCAGGTCACGGCCGCGGCGCTGGCCTCGGAGAACAAGTCGCTCGCGCATCCGGCCAGCGTCGACAGCCTGCCGACCTCGGCCAACCAGGAGGACCATGTGTCGATGGCGACCTTCGCCGCGCGCCGGCTCGCCGACATGGTGCAGAACACGGCCGTGGTCGTCGGCATCGAGGCGATGGCCGCGGCCCAGGGCATGGAGCTCAAGCGCGGGTTGAAGAGTTCGCCGCTGGTCGAGGCCGAGTTCGCGCGCATCCGCGGGAAGGTGGCGTTCCTGGACCGCGACCGCTTCATGGCCTCGGACGTCGAGACGATGCGGCTCTGGGCGCTTTCGGGCGACTGGCCCGACGCGCTGTCGAAGGTGCTGCCGAGCCATGCCGGCCCTGCGGCGGGCTGAACCCGGCGGCCGTCAGGACCCGGGCGGCGCCGCGGAGAACACGCCGATCAGGCGGTAGCTCGCGCCCGGGTGGTAGAGCCGCGCGATCGACGCCACGCGGCCTTGCGACACCGTGCGCCGCGACACCCGCAGCAGCGCGGCGCCGACGCCGATCCGCAGGTGGCCCGCGAGCATCGCGTCGGCGTTCACCGCCTCGACCACCTGTTCGGCGGCCGTGAGCGGCGCGCGCTCGAACAGGTGGTGCGACGCGGTCTGCGCTCCGAGGTCGAGGGAGAGGAAATCGGGCACCACTTCCGGGTTGACGAAGCGTTCCTCGAACTGGATCGGCGTGCCGTTCTCGAAGTGCAGCACCTGGCAGCAGAACACGCCGATGTCCGGCGCGCAGCGCATCGCCTCGGCGATCTGGCGGCCGGCCTTGAGCCGGGTCTGCAGCAGCACCGCGCTGCTGTGCCGGTGGCCTCGGCCGGCGATCTCCTCGCGGATGTCCTTCACGCTCAGGATGTTGGAGATCGGCTGCAGGTCGGCCACATAGGAACCCGAGCCGTGGCGCCGCTCGATCAGGCCTTCGGCCTGCAGCTCCTGCAGCGCGCGCCGCACGGTCATGCGCGCGTACTTGAACTGCTCGACCAGTTCGCGCTCCGACGGCAGCCTGAAGCCCGGCTTCCAGCCGCCGTGCTCGATGGCGTCGCGGATCGCGGCCTTGACCTCGACGTAGCCGGCGGCCATCACGGCAGTCCGGCGTGCGCGGCCCTGGACAGCTCGCGCACCGTCTCGAAGCCGATGCGGCCGCACGGCGCACCGGCGGCGTCGAGCACGGCCAGCTCCGGCGCACCGGTCTCCAGCAGCAGCGCCAGCGCCTCGCGCAGCGAACTGCCCGCGCCGATGGCCGGTGCGCCCGGCCGGGCGGCCACCGCCTCGCAGGCAGTGCCGGCCGTGACCAGTGCGAGCCGCCTGAGCGACCGGCCGCTGCCGAGGAACGACGCCACGAAATCGTCCGCCGGATCGGCGAGCAGCGCGTCGGGCGTCGCGTACTGGACCACCTTGCCGTCGCGCAGGATGGCGATGCGGTCGCCCATCTTCAGCGCCTCGTCGATGTCGTGCGTGACGAAGACGATGGTCTTCCTGAGCTTGCGCAGGATGCGCAGGAATTCATCCTGCAACAAGGTGCGGTTGATCGGGTCGATGGCGCCGAAGGGCTCGTCCATCAGCATCACCGGCGGGTCGGCGGCCAGCGCGCGGGCCACGCCCACGCGCTGGCGCTGGCCGCCCGACAGCTCGCGCGGATAGCGGTCGCGGAAATGCTCGGGCGGCAGGCCCACCAGCACCAGCAGTTCCTCGACGCGCGCACGGATGCGCGCCTCGTCCCAGCCGAGCAGCCGAGGCACGGTGGCGATGTTGTCGCCGATGCGCAGGTGCGGGAACAGCCCCGTCTGCTGGATCACGTAGCCGATGCCGCGGCGCAGCGCCACCGGGTCCTGCGCGCGCACGTCCTTTCCGGCGACCTCGATCAGCCCGCTGTCGGGCTCGATCATGCGGTTGATCATCCGCATCGTCGTGGTCTTGCCGCAGCCCGACGAGCCGATCAGCACGCACAGCTCGCCCTCGGGAATGTCGAGCGAGAGGTGGTCGACCGCGGGGCGCGCGGTGCCGGGGAAGCGCTTGGTCAGCCCTTCGATCTTGATCATGGGGTCAGCAGTCCTCTGGGGGTCAGCGTCTTCTGCAGGCGACCGAACAGCGCATCGACGCCGATCGCCAGCAGCGTGGCCGGAATGGCGCCGAGCAGCAGTTGCGGCATCGCCATCATCGCGACGCCCGAGGTGATGAACTCGCCGAGGCCGCCGCCGCCGATGTAGGCCGCGAGCGTGGCGCCGGAGATGACCTGTGCCGCCGCCGTGCGCAGGCCCGAGAAGATCAGCGGCAGCGCGAGCTGCAGCCGCACGCGGCGCGTGATCTCGCCTTCGCGCATGCCCATGCCGCGCGCGGCGTCGATGACGTCCGCGTCGACGCCGCGCACGCCGGTGTAGGTGTTCAGCAGGATCGGCGGCAGGGCCAGCAGCGCCAGCGCGAACAGCGACGGCACGAAGCCGGTGCCCAGCAGCGGCATCGCCAGCGCCAGCACCGCGAGCGAGGGCAGCGTGCGGCCGGTGTTGGCGAGGTTGATCGCCAGCAGCGCGCCGCGGCGCGACAGCGCGAGCCGCACGCCCAGCGGCACGGCGATGGCGGCGCCGAGCAGCAGCGCCATCGCCGACAGCAGAACGTGCGTCCACAGCGCCGTGCCGAAGCGCGACGGGTTGGCCATCAGCAGGTCCCAGGTCTGTGCGAGCAGGTTCATGGCATCTACTGCGTGGAGCGCCGCGCGCGCGCCTCGACCGCCGAGAGCGCCAGGTCCACCGCCACCGACAAGAGGCAGGCGGCGAGCGCGCCGACCCAGATCTTGGGCGTGTGGTCGTTGGACATGCCGGCGAAGATGATCGTGCCCAGTCCGCCCGCGTTGACGTAGGCCGCGACCACGGTGATGCTGATCACGGTGACCGCGGCCACCCGCAGCCCGGCCAGGATCACCGGCAGCGCCAGGGGCAGCTCGACCTGCCGCAGCACCTGCGCGCCGCTCATGCCCATGCCCCGCGCGGCGTCCACCACCTCGGGCGGCACGCCGCGGATGCCGGTGGCGATATTGCGGATCAGGATCATCAGCGAGAACATGACCATCGCGATGATGCCGTTGGTCTTGCCGAGGCCGACGACCGGAATCAGCAGCGCCAGCAGGGCCAGCGTCGGGATCGTGTAGAGCACGCCGGTGACGCCGAGCGACACGGCCATCACGCGCGTGCTGCGCGCGGCCCACACGCCGATCGGCAGCGAGATCGCGAAGGCGATCAGCAGCGCCGAGCCGGACACCAGGATGTGTTCGGCCAGGGCCTGCAGCACCTGGTCCCAGTTGTTGAGCAGCCACTTCATGCGAAGTCCCCGGCCAGCAGGCGCTCGCGCAGCAGGTCGACGTCGGGGCCGAGCGGGCGGTCCTCGTCGAGCCGGGGCACCTGGGCGCGAACGCGGTCGTACGCCTGCCGCGCGCCGGCGCCGAGGTCGTCCGGCCGCATGGCGCGCAGGTCGACGGCCTGCGCCGCGCCCAGCAGCTCGATCGCGGCCAGCGAGACCAGCGCGTCGGCGATCCGCGCGGTCTTGTCGACCACCTGCGGCGCCATCGGCGCATGGTCCTCCGAGCCTTCGGACAGCGGGAAGAAGTCGAGACACGCCGGGTTCGCGAGATGGCGGACCTGGTTCCACAGCGCGGTCAGCGTCTTCTGCATCGCCGCGAAACCCGAATGCGCCGGGCCGAGCGCGGTGAGCTGCAGCGGCAGCCCGCTCGACGCCGGCGAATAGAGACGCAGGCAGCGCTGCACGCAGGCCGAGGCCGCCTGCGCCATCGCGAGCCCGAGCGATTCCATGGCGAGCGCGAGGCCGGGGATGTGGAAGTTGGCCGTGGACACCAGCGTGCCGCCGTCGACGAGCACCAGCGGGCTGTCGCCGGCGCCGTTCAGTTCGGCCTCGACATGGGCGCGCGCCTGGCCGTGGGCCCAGAGCACCGCGCCGTGGATCTGCGGCACGCAGCGCAGCGAGAGCGGGTCCTGCACGCGGCGCGCGGCACCGTCGTTCCAGAGCGCGCTGCCTTCGAGCAGCGCGTGCAGGCGAGCGGCGCTTTCCGCGATGCCGGGCGCCGGCCGCGCCGACAGGGCGTCGGAGCGCAGCGGCGACAGGTTGGCGCGAAAGCCTTCCATCGACAGCACGGCGGCGGTGTCGAGCCGCCGCGTCGCCGCATCGACGTCGGCCAGCGCGAGCGCGGCCCCGCCGACCGTGTACGAATTGGCGCTGATCAGCGCGAGCCCGTCCTTCGGGCCGAGCACGGCCGGCGCCAGGCCGGCGCGGCGCAGCGCCTCCGCGCCCGCCAGACGCTCGCCGCGGAATTCGGCCTGGCCTTCGCCGACCAGCACCAGCATCGCATGCGACATCGGCGCGAGATCGGCCACGCCGATCGAGCCGGTCGTCGGCACGACGGGATGCACGCCCGCGTTGAGCATGGCCAGCAGCGCGTCGAACACACCGGGCGAGATGCCCGAGCCGCCCGCGGCAAGGCCGCAGAGCCGCGCGAAGAGCGCCGCACGCACCTGCGCGGTGGACGCCGCCGCGCCGATGCCGACGCTGCGCGCCCGGATCGCGCGCGCCTGGTAGAGCGTGCGCTGCGCCGGGTCGAGCAGCTGGCCGACGTTGGCGCCCAGGCCGCTGTTGAGGCCGTAGATCGGCGTGTCGGACGCGGCGAGCCGGTCGACCACCGCACGCGCCGCCCGCAGGCGCTCGCGCACGACGGCGCCGGCGGCGACCGGCGCGCCCGCGCAGGCCACGGCCAGCAGCTGGTCGAGCGTGACGGCGGTGGCGTCGAGGACGATCATCTGGCGCGGGTCGAGGACTGGAGCGGCTTCAGCGGACGATGCCCTTGTCCTTCAGGAAGGTCCGGGCGACGTCCTTGGGCTCCTCCTTCTCGCCGTCGACGAGGTAGTTCAGCCGCGCCATCGTCGCGTCGTCGAGCAGCGCGCTGACCTTGTTGGCGACCTCGGCGAGCTTCGGGTTGGCGTCGAGCGCTTCCTTGCGCACCACCGGCGCGAGGAAGTAGGGCGGCCACAGGCTCTTGTCGTCCTTCAGGCGCGTGAGCTTCATCGCCGAGATCATGCCGTCGGTCGAGTAGCCGTTGACGACCTGGATCTGGTCGTTCCGCAGCGCCTGGTAGCGCAGCCCGATGGCCAGCTGCAGGTCTTCCTTGAACTGCATGCCGTAGCTCGCCTTCAGGCCCGGCAGGCCGTCCTTGCGGTCGCGGAACTCGGGGCCGGCGCCGAGCTTGAGCTCGCCGGCGACCTTGGTCAGGTCCGACAGCGTGGCCAGCTTGTACTTGGCCGCGACCTCGGGCTTCATGACCATCACGTAGGTGTTGTTCATCGGTGCCTGCTCGAGCACCACCAGGCCGTTGGCCGCGTAGGCGGCCTTGACCTTGTCGTAGACCGCCTTCTTCTCGGTCATCGGCGCTTCCTTGAGCACCACCAGCAGCATGGTGCCGGTGTATTCGGGGTAGAAGTCGATCTGCTTCTCCTCCATCGCCTTGTGCGCGATCAGCGTGCCGCCGAGGTTGGTCTTGCGTTCGACCTTGATGCCGGCGGCCTCGAAGGCCTGCGCGTAGAGCTCGGCCAGCACGAACTGCTCGGTGAAGTTCTTCGAGCCGACCCGCACCGTCGTCTGGGCGAAGGCCACGGCCGTGCAGCCGACGGCCAGGGCGGCGGCCAGGGCCGTGCGCAGGAGCGCGCGCGACCGGGCGGTCCGGGCAGTGGCGGAGGCGGGGGAGCGGGCGGCAGCGTGCGTCGTCGTCGTCATCGAAATCTCCGTGAGGGGCGAAGGTGGGGCGGGTCCGGGGTCGGTCAGGCTCGATGCAAGCGTCGTGCCCGTGCAGCGAAGTGGTCTATTCCAGTGCGCGTCGGCGGGCATCGACACCGTGGATCGATGGCGCGATTTTTGCGCGTACCGCACTTTAAGTAAGAAACGGTTCGATTTCATGCGCTCGTCGATACCGAAGCGTCGAATTGGTGCACGGCCGACGCGCTGTTGCCCCTTCGTCCGATAGAACTTATAGTGGTCTATACCAGTTGAGTTCCGTCGACCGTCGCTCCCTGACCCGCGACCCCACCACTCCGGAGATTCCCATGAACGCCCCCGACCACCTCGCCGTGCTGGCGAATCCGCGCATCGACCCGAGCCGCACCATCCGCGCGCCGCGCGGCGCCACGCTGTCCTGCAAGAACTGGCTGGCCGAGGCCGCCTACCGCATGCTGCAGAACAACCTGGACGCCGAGGTGGCCGAGAACCCGCAGGCGCTGGTGGTGTACGGCGGCATCGGGCGCGCGGCGCGCGACTGGGCCTGCTTCGACCAGATCCTGGCGTCGCTGAAGGAACTGGAGGCCGACGAATCGCTGCTGATCCAGTCGGGCAAGCCGGTGGGCGTGTTCAGGACCAACGTCAACGCGCCGCGCGTGCTCATCGCCAATTCCAACCTGGTGCCCAAGTGGGCGACCTGGGAGAAGTTCCACGAGCTCGACCGCGCCGGCCTCTTCATGTACGGCCAGATGACGGCCGGCAGCTGGATCTACATCGGCGCGCAGGGCATCGTGCAGGGCACCTTCGAGACCTTCGTCGAGGCCGGCCGCCAGCACTACGCCGACGACCTCTCGGGCCGCTGGATCCTCACGGCGGGCCTGGGCGGCATGGGCGGCGCGCAGCCGCTCGCGGGCGTGCTCGCGGGCGCCTGCGTGCTGGCCATCGAGTGCCAGCAGTCGAGCATCGACTTTCGCCTGCGCACGCGCTATGTCGACAAGCAGGCCAGGGACCTGGACGACGCGCTCGCGCTGATCGCGCACCACACCGCGAAGAAGGAGGCGGTGTCGATCGCGCTGCTGGGCAACGCGGCGGAGATCGTGCCGGAGCTGGCGCGCCGGGTGAAGGCCGGCACCGCGATCCGCCCCGACCTCGTGACCGACCAGACCTCCGCGCACGACCTGGTCCACGGCTATCTGCCCGCGGGCTGGAGCGTCGCTCAGTGGCGCGCCGCGATGGCCGATGCGTCGCAGCACGCGGCGCTCGCCGACGCTGCCGCGAAGTCGTGCGTCGCGCACGTGCAGGCCATGCTCGACTTCCAGGCCATGGGCGTGCCGACGGTCGACTACGGCAACAACATCCGCCAGGTCGCGTTCGACCAGGGCCTGAAAGACGCGTTCGATTTCCCCGGCTTCGTGCCCGCCTACATCCGCCCGCTGTTCGCCGTCGGCAAGGGCCCGTTCCGATGGGTCGCGCTCTCGGGCGACCCCGAGGACATCGCGAGGACCGACGCCGCGATCCTCGAGCTCTTCGGCGACGACCCGCACCTGCGGCGCTGGATCGAGCTCGC
>JAKONL010000190.1 GCA_022701965.1 Burkholderiaceae bacterium
GCCACGATGCCTGGGCCGCTCAGCTGGTCCGATTCGATGCTGCTCGGAGACCCGAGCCTCGACGACGAGCACCAGCGCCTCGTCGCACTGATCGCCCGGCTGCAGGAGGCGTCCAACGAGGACCTTCCGTTTGCGTTGAAGGCGGTCCTCGACGACGCCACGGCGCATTTCTCGGCTGAGAACGAATTGATGACGGCGACCGGCTTCCCGCCCCGCGACTGCCATATCAAGGAACACGAAGCCGTGCTCAGCACGCTGCGCGGTGTCGCTGTGCGCTTGGCACGAGGCGACCACGAGGTCGTGCGGCGCCTGTCGGGCGAACTGGCGGCGTGGTTCCCCAGGCATGTCCAGCACCTCGATTCGGCGCTGTCGCACTGGCTGTGCAAGTTGCAGCACGGCGCCAAGCCTGTTGTCCTCCACCTCGGTGGCAAGAGGGGGAGCGCGAGCCCAGGCCGTCGCGACGCCGCGCCTGCCGGCGCCTGATTTCGATTCAACAACGCATACACCACGAGAAAAATCCATGATGACTTCGGAAGAAAACGATCTGCTCTGCCGCGTTGAAGGCACGGCGCCCATGGGACAGCTGATGCGACGCCACTGGACGCCCGTATGTCTGGTGGAAGAGGTGAGTGAGCCCGATGGCACGCCCGTCAAGGCTCGTGTCTTCGGCGAGGACCTGGTGGTGTTCCGGGACACCGACGGTCGACTGGGCGTGATGGACGAGCACTGCCCGCACCGCCGTGCGTCGCTGGTCTATGGCCGCAACGAAGAAGGCGGTCTGCGCTGCCTCTACCACGGCTGGAAGATGGACGTCGATGGCAACGTGTTGGAGATGGCTTCGGAGCCCGCCGCCAGCGGCATGGCCGAGAAGGTCAAGCACACCGCCTATCCGACGAGCGAGTGGGGCGGCCTGGTCTGGGCCTACATGGGTCCGAAGGACGACGTGCCGGCGTTCAGGCCGCCGGCCTGGGCGCCCACGGCCGAGACGCGCGTGAGCATCGCCAAGGTGCTGCTGCCGTGCAATTGGGCGCAAATCCTGGAAGGCGCCATCGATTCGGCACACAGCTCCAGCCTGCATTCGTCGGACATGGTGCCGGCCCGCGTGGATGGCGCCAAGGCGACCGCGAACACCTGGCTGCGGCCCTCCACCGACAAGGCGCCGCGCATGCAGGTGCAGCGCACCGGCTATGGCTTCCGCTATGCCGCGCTGCGCCGGCCGCTGACCAACGCCGCCGTGAACGACTACGTGCGCTCGACCGTCTTCGTCGCCCCGGCCACTGCGCTGATCCCGCCCAACAACCTCTACAACGTGGCGAACATCAACGTGCCGATGGACGACACGAACACCGCGTTCTATTTCATCGCCTGGGGTCATCCCGCGCAGACGCCGGAGACCGAGACCTGGCGGCGCTTCCTGCGGCAGACCGTGGGCGTCGACCTGGACGCCCGGTACCGCCCCCTGCGCACGATGGAAAACATGTTCTGGCAGGACCGCAACGCCATGAAGGCCGGCAACTTCACCGGCATCACCGGCTTTCCAAACCAGGATGTGGCCATGTGGCTGACCATGGGTCCGATCGCCGACCGGACGCACGACCGGCTGGGTGCCAGCGACCTGGCGATCGTGGAGTTCCGCAAGCAGATGCTGGAGGCCGTGCGCGCCTTCGCGCAGGGGGCGCCAGCCATCGGCACGGGCGCCGAGGCCGCCACGCCGGCGGTCTGCGCGTTCCAGGCGATCGTGCCCAAGTCCACGGACTGGCGGGTCCACGAGACCCGCTTCATCTGGCACGACGGCGTGGACCACCCCGAATTCGAAGACTCCTATTCCGTGAAGGCCTGATCCCATGAGCAAGCTCCAGCTCTCCGTCGCCATGGGCGACTACGACCGCACGCGGGCGCTGTTCGACGGCCGGGTGCAGATCGACGGTGTCGATCCGGTCTACATGCTGCTCAACCCGGAGGAGATGTTCTTCCGCGCCATGCGCAGCGTCGACTTCGACGTCACCGAACTCTCGTTCTCCAGTTACCTGGTCAAGCATTCGCGCGGCGAGTGCCCGTACATCGCGCTGCCGGTGTTCCTGTCGCGGGCCTTCCGCCACACGTCGATCTACGTGCGCAAGGACCGCATCGGCCAGCCGGCCGACCTGAAGGGCAAGCGCATCGGCCTGCCCGAATACCAGCTCACCGCCAACGTCTGGGCGCGCGCGATCCTGGAGGACGACTTCGGCGTGTCTCCCTCGGACGTGACCTGGGTGCGCGGCGGCATCGAGACGCCCGGCCGACCCGAAAAGGTCAAGCTGCAGCTGCCCGGCGATATCCGCATCGAACAGGCGCCGGCAGACACGACGATCTCCGAGCTGCTCGACCGGGGCGACATCGACGGCTTCATGGCCCCCCGACCCCCCAGCCGCGCCGCGCTCGCCAACCCGAACATCGGCTGGCTGTTCGACGATCCGACGGCCGTCGCCAAGGACTATTTCCGCCGCACGGGCGTGTTTCCGATCATGCATGTCGCCGCCATCCGCAAGGAGCTGGCCGAACGGCATCCGTGGCTGCCGGGTGCGCTCGTCAAGGCGTTCACGCAGTCGAAGGCGGCGGCGCTGCAGCTGCTCTCGGACACGTCGGCGACCAAGGTGACGCTGCCCTTCGTCGAGGAGCAGCTGCAGGCCGCGCGCGAGACCATGGGCGAGGACTTCTGGTCCTACGGCGTCGCTCCGGCACGCCGGACGCTCGAAGCCTTCGTGCGCACGCACCACGCCCAGGGCCTGTCGTCGCGCGAGGTCCCGGTCGAGGAACTGTTCCATCCCGCGACCTACGAGACCTACAGCATCTGACGCTCCCACTCCAAAAAAAGAGACACATCCCCATGAAACGCAGAACCCTGGGCTGGCTGGCGGCCTCGACCGCCATCGCCTGTCTGAGCATCGCGTCATCGGCACATGCCGACGCCTTTCCCTCGCGCCCGATCAAGCTGGTGGTGCCGTACTCGCCGGGGGGCCTGCCCGACACCGTGGCGCGGATCCTCTCGCGGCCGCTCGGCGAAGCGCTGGGCCAGTCGGTGTTCGTCGAGAACAAGCCGGGCGCCGGCGGTGCCGCGGCGGCTTCCACGCTGACCCAGTCGCCGGCCGACGGCTACACGCTGCTGGTCACCGACGGTCCGATGCTGTCGATCACGCCGCTGCTGATCAAGAAGATGAGCTACGACGCGATCGCCGACTTCGTGCCGGTCTCGTTGGTCGGCAAGGCCCCGCTGTTCCTGGCCGTCAACCCGAGCGTCAAGGCCGACACGCTCGACGAGCTGATCGCGCTGGCCAAGGCCAAACCCGGCGCGCTCAACTACGGGTCCTCGGGCACCGGCAGCATCCACCACCTGACGACCGAGGCCATGGGTTCGAAGCTGGGCATCGTCATGACGCACGTGCCGTTCCGCGGCAGCGCCAACTCGGTGCCGGCCATGATTGGCGGTCAGGTCGACATGGTGTTCGCCTCGCCGCCATCGCTGATGGGCTTCGTCAAGGCCGGCCAAGCCAAGCTGCTGGCCACGAACGGCGCCGCCCGCTCGCCACTGGCGCCGCAGATGCCGGCACTGGCCGAGAAGATCCCGGGTTTCGAATTCGCCTTCAACGTCGCGGTGCTTGCGAAGACGGGCACGCCGGCCGTCGCCATCTCGCGCGTGAGCGGCGAGATCGCCCGCATCGTGAAGCGGCCTGACGTGATCGAGCAGCTGCGTCTGGCCGGCGTCGACCCGGTCGGCGGCTCGCCCGAGCAGCTCGCGCAGGCGTTGAAGAGCGAGACCGCGCGCGTCACCGATGCCGCCGGCCGCGCCAACCTGAAGGCCGAGTGAAAGGGCGCCCATGACCGACATCCAGACCCACGCCGATACCCAGATGCCGCTGCGCGTCGCCCGCGCCTACGACGTCGCCGACGGCATCCGCAGTTTCGAGCTGGTGCAGCCCGACGGTAGCGAGCTGCCGCCATTCACGCCCGGCTCGCACGTGAAGGTGCAGACGCCCAGCGGCGCGATGCGCAAGTATTCGCTGTCCAACGATCCGGCCGAGCGCGATCGCTACGTCATCACCGTCAAGCGCGATGCCGCCGGACAGGGCGGCTCGGTCAGCATGCACGACGACGTGAAGGAGGGCGACACCCTGCCGACCTCCGTGCCCGACAACGCCTTCCCCCTGGTCGACAAGGCGAAGGGCTACCTGTTCATCGCCGGCGGCATCGGTATCACGCCGATCCTGTCGATGATCCGTTCGTTCGGCGAGTTGCCGCCGGCGCCGTGGAAGCTGTTTTACCTGACCCGGTCGCCGGCCGGTACCGCGTTCCTGGACGATCTGAGCCAGCCGGAACTGAAGAAACAGGTGCGCATCCATCACGACCAGGGCGATCCGGCGCGCACCTTCGATCTGTGGCCGGCGCTCGAGAAGCCGAACACGGCACATGTCTACTGCTGCGGCCCGCGACCGCTGATGGAGGCCGTGCGCGACATGACCGGCCATTGGTCGCCGGCCAACGTGCATTTCGAGAGTTTCAACGAGGGCGGCGGCGTGCGTCCGGACGACCGGCCGTTCAAGGTCAAGCTGGCGCGCAGCGGCGGCGAATACGACGTGCCGGTGGGCCAGTCAATCCTCTCGGTGCTGCGCGAGCACGGGTGCGACACGGCGTCGTCGTGCGAGAGCGGTACCTGCGGCACGTGCCGCACGGGATTGCTTGGCGGCGAGGCCGATCACCGCGACATGGTGTTGATGCCCGAGGAGGTGGAGCGCCAGATCATGATCTGCGTCTCGCGCGCCAGATCGCCTGAACTGGTGCTCGATCTGTGACCGCGCCTGTGCCTGCGTCCGTGCCCGCGCCTCGGCAGATCCGCCTGGGTGTCGCCGGTCTGGGCCGGGCCTTCACATTGATGCTGCCGACCCTGCTGAAGGACGGCCGGGTGCGGCTGGTGGCTGCCTGCGATCCGCGCGAAGAGGCCCGCGCCCGGTTCGCACGCGATTTCGACGCGCCAGTCCATGCCGACATCGAAGGCCTCGCCGGCGATCCGGAGGTCGAGGCGATCTACATCGCCAGTCCGCACCAGTTCCACGCGGCGCAGACCCGGATCGCCGCGCGTCACGGCAAGCACGTCCTGGTCGAGAAGCCGATGGCGCTGTCGCTGGCCGAGTGCGACACCATGATCGAGGACTGCCGCGCGGCCGGCGTGCGGCTGATCGTCGGCCATTGCCACAGCTTCGATTCCCCGTACCTGCAGGCACGCGACATCATCGCCAGCGGTGAAGTCGGGCGGGTGCGCATGATCCAGGCGCTGAACTACACCGACTTCCTCTATCGGCCGCGGCGGCCCGAGGAGCTGCGGACCGAGGAGGGCGGCGGCGTGGTCTTCAGCCAGGCGGCGCATCAGGTCGACGTGGTGCGGCTGCTCGCCGGATCGGCGGTCACGCGGGTGCGCGCCGTCACCGGCGACTGGGACCCGACGCGCCCGACGCAGGGCGCCTATTCGGCCCTGATGTGGTTCGACGACGGCGCCTTCGCCAGCCTGGGCTACAGCGGCTACGGGCATTTCGATTCCGACGAATGGTGTGGCTGGATCGGCGAGATGGGTGCGGCCAAGTCGCCCGACGCCCATGGCGCGGCGCGTCGGCGACTGGCGGCGGTGGACTCCGCGCAGGACGAAGCGCGCCTCAAGGCCGCGGCCACCTACGGCGGCGCGGATTACGTGCCGCAGCCGCCGGATGCCGGCGGGCGCTGGCACCAGCACTTCGGGCCCGTGGTGGTGTCGTGCGAGCGGGGTGACGTGCGGCCGATGCCCGACGGCACCTGGGTCTACGGCGATCGCGAGAAGGCGCAGCGGCCATTGACCGCGCCCCTCGTCCCTCGCTTCGAGGTGATCGACGAGCTGTTCAACGCCATCGTGCTCGGCCGGGCACCGCTGCACGACGGCGCGTGGGCCCGCTCGACGCTCGCCGTCTGCCTGGCGCTGCTGGCCTCGGCCGGCTCGAACCAGGACGTGGAGCTTCCGGCATGAGGCAACTGACACAATAGGAACGATCCTCCACTCCCTCTTTTTCGCCTTTGTCCAAATCAGCCGAGAAGCACGAAGCCGAAGTCGCCGCACGGGTTCTGCGCCGCTGGCACGACGCCGTTCCCAACGACCGGATGGCGCATCTGGTGAAGGACGCCACGCGCGGTTTCATGCGTTCGCTCCAATCGCGCCTGGCCGAGCATCACGTGCTGCCGGGCCACTGGACCTTCCTGCGCATCCTGTGGGAACGCGACGGCATCACCAAACGCGAACTGAGCGTCGAAGCCGGCGTCATGGAGCCCACCACCGTCATCGCCTTGCGGGCCATGGAATCGCTCGGGTACGTCACCCTGGAGCAACGGCCCGAGAACCGCAAGAACATCTACGTCCAGCTGACACCTTACGGTCGTAAGCTGCAGGATGAGCTGGTGCC
>JAKONL010000194.1 GCA_022701965.1 Burkholderiaceae bacterium
GGCACCAGCCCGACGCCGACCTCCACCAGGCCGATGTAGCTTTCCATCGCCGCCACGCGCTTCGCCGAATGCACCGCCAGCTCGCAGCCGCCGCCCAGCGCCATGCCGCGGATCGCCGAGACCACCGGCACGCTCGCATAGCGGATCCTGAGCATCAGGTTCTGCAGCTCCTCCTCTGCGCCCTCGACCGCGCCGATGCCGGCGACGACGAAGGCCGGCAGCATCGCCTGCAGGTCGGCGCCGACGGAGAAGTTGTCCTCCGGCGACCAGATCACGAGGCCCTCGTACTCGGCCTCGGCCAGCTCGACCGCGGCGCCCAGCGCCTCGGCCACGTCGGGGCTGATGGCGTTCATCTTCGAATGGATGCTGGCGATGAGCACCCCTTCGAAACCTTCCCGGTCGAGCGTCCACACGCGCACGTCGCCCTCGTCGCTGATCGTGGTGCCGGCCTGCCGGGGGTCGGACCCGTGCGCACCCAGCACGCTCTCCGGAAACAGCTGGCGCTCGTGCACCGGCAGGCGCCGCTGCGGCACGAAGCGGCCCTGCGCGGCGCTCCACGAACCCTCGGCCACATGCACGCCGCCGGCTTCGGCGACCGGGCCCTCGAACACCCAGGCCGGCAGTGGCGCCGTGCTCAGCGCCTCGCCGGCGTCGATGTCCTCCTGCACCCACTTCGCCACCTGTGCCCAGCCGGCGTCCTGCCAGAGCTCGAACGGGCCCTGCTTCATGCCGAAGCCCCAGCGCATCGCGAAGTCGACGTCGCGCGCGCTCTCGGCGATGGTCGCGAGATGCACGGCGGCGTAGTGGAAGCCGTCGCGCAGGATCGCCCAGAGGAACCGCCCCTGCGGCCCCTCGGCATTGCGCAGCAGGCGCAGCCGCTCGCCCGCGGGCTTCTTCAGCATGCGCGCGTAGACCTCGTCGGCCTTCTCGCCGCCGGGTACGTAGTCGCCCTGCCCGCCATTGGCCGCCAGGTCGAAGCGCAGGATGTCGCGCCCGACCTTCTTGTAGAACCCGGCCCTGGTCTTCTGGCCCAGGTGGCCGGCCTCCAGCAGCCGCGCCAGCACCGGCGGCGTGGCGAAATTGCCGTAGAACGGATCGCTGCCGGCGTCGAGGTTGTCCTGCAGCGTCTTCACGACGTGCGCCATCGTGTCGAGCCCGACCACGTCGGCGGTGCGGAAGGTGCCCGAACTCGCACGGCCGAGCTTCCTGCCCGTCAGGTCGTCGACCACGTCCGGCGTCAGGCCGAACTTCTCCGCTTCCTTCAGCGTCGCCAGCATGCCGGCGATGCCGACCCGGTTGGCGATGAAGTTGGGCGTGTCGTGCGCGCGCACCACGCCCTTGCCGAGCGTGCTCGTCACGAAGGCTTCGAGCTGGTCGAGCACCCGAGCTTCGGTGGCCGGCGTGTCGATCAGCTCGACCAGGAACATGTAGCGCGGCGGATTGAAGAAGTGGATGCCGCAGAAGCGCGGCTTCAGCGCTTCGGGCAGCGCCTCGCCCAGCCGGGTGACCGACAGGCCGGAGGTGTTCGACGCCAGGATCGCGTGCTTCGCGACGTGCGGCGCGATCTTCCGGTAGAGGTCGAGCTTCCAGTCCATGCGCTCGGCGATGGCCTCGATCACGAGGTCGCAGTCGCCCAGCTTCGCCAGGTCGTCGTCGTAGTTCGCGACTTCGATCAAGGCGGCGTCTGCGATGTCGCCGAGCGGCGCGGGCTTCTGCTTCTTCAGCGCCTCGACGGCGCGCGTGACGATGCCGTTCCTCGGCCCGTCCTTGGCGGCGAGGTCGAACAGCACGACCGGCACGCGTACGTTGACCAGGTGGGCGGCGATCTGCGCGCCCATGACGCCGGCGCCGAGCACGGCGACTTTTTTTACATTGAATCGATGGGTGGTCATGGGTTGCCTGCGGTCATTCCTTGCGGGTCCAGGTCTGGGTGCGCCAGAACGGCCCCAGATAGCCGCGCACCTCCAGCTTCCGTCCGCCGTCGACCGGCGTGAAGCTCGCGCGGTAGTCCTTGCCGTTCTCCGGGTCGAGGATCTTTCCACCCTCCCAGACCTCCTTGCCCTCGGCCTTCTGGCCGCCGCGCACGATCTGCAGGCCGACGATCGGCCGGCCCTTGCGATCGTCGGTGCAGGCCTCGCAGGTCCGGTCGGGATCGGCGTCCTTGCCGAGCGTCTTCTCGATGCGGCCCGCGAGCGTGCCGTTCGCTTCCGTGATGCGGATCTCGGCCCGGACCTCGCCGGTCCTGTCGTCGACGTTGCGCCAGAGGCCGACCGGGCTGGTTTGCGCAACTACCGAAGTGCCGCACAGAACCAGCGCCGAAGCGAAGGCGATGCGGGGTGCGTTCATGCCAATGCCTCATCGGTGTTCATCAGCGAGGCGCTGCCGGCGCGCGCGGTGCGCATCAGCGTCACGGTCTCGGGGAACAGCTTGGCGAAATAGAAGCGCGCGGTCTGCAGCTTGCCGACGTAGAACGCGTCGGTGCTGCCGTTGGCGATCTCGTGCAGCGCGACCTGCGCCATGCGCGCGAACAGGTAGCCGAACACCAGGTGGCCGACCACGCGCAGGTAGTCGACGGCGGCCGCGCCGACCTCGTCGGGGTTCTGCGAGCCCTTGAAGCCGACCTCGGTCGTGAACTTGACCAGCTGGTCGCCGAGCATGGCGATCGGGTTGATGAACTCGGCCATCTTCTCGTTCACGCCCTCCTCCTCGACCAGCCGGCCGACGAGCTTGCCGAACTTCTTCAGCGACGCACCGTTGTTGCCCAGCACCTTGCGGCCCAGCAGGTCGAGCGACTGGATGGTGTTGGTGCCCTCGTAGATCATGTTGATGCGGTTGTCGCGCACGAACTGCTCCATGCCCCACTCCCGGATGAAGCCGTGGCCGCCGAAGACCTGCATGCAGGCGTTGGTCGCGATGTGCCCGTTGTCGGTGATGAAAGCCTTGACGACCGGCGTGAGCAGCGCGACGAGTTCGCCGCTGTCCTTGCGCACCTTCTCGTCGGCATGGTGATGTTCCTTGTCGTGCAGCAGCGTGGCGAAGACCTGCAGCGCGCGGCCGCCTTCGGCATAGGCCTTGGCAGTCAGAAGCATCCTGCGCACGTCGGGGTGCACGATGATCGGATCGGCCTCCTTGTCCTTGGCCTTCACGCCCGAGAGCGAGCGCATCTGCGTGCGGTCCTTGGCATAGGCCAGCGCGTTCTGGTAGGCCACCTCGGTCAGTCCGAGCGACTGGTTGCCCACGCCCAGGCGCGCGGCGTTCATCATCACGAACATCGCGGCCAGACCCTTGTTGGGCGCACCGACCATGCTCCCGACGGCACCGTCCATGACGATCTGCGCGGTCGCGTTGCCGTGGATGCCCATCTTGTGCTCGAGCCCGCCGCAGTGGATGGCGTTGCGCTCCCCGAGCGAGCCGTCGGCGTTCACGTTGAATTTCGGCACCGCGAACAGGCTGATGCCCTTGCTGCCCTTGGGCGCGTCCGGCAGGCGGGCCAGCACCAGATGGACGATGTTGGCCGCCATGTCGTGCTCGCCGGCGGAGATGAATATCTTGTTGCCGGTCAGCCGGTAGCTGCCGTCGGCCTGCGGCTCGGCCTTGCTGCGCAGCAGGCCGAGGTCGGTGCCGCAATGCGCTTCGGTCAGGCACATGGTGCCGGTCCATTCGCCGGAGACGATCTTCGGCAGGTAGGTCGCCTTCTGCTCGTCGGTGCCGTGCGCGACCAGCGCCTCGTAGGCGCCGTGCGAGAGGCCCGGATACATCGTCCAGGCCTGGTTGGCGCTGTTGAGCATCTCGTAGAGGCACTGGTTCAGGACGAACGGCAGGCCCTGGCCGCCGAACTCCGGCTTGCACGACAGCGCTGCCCATCCGCCCTCGACGAATTTCGCGTAGGCGTCCTTGAAGCCGGTGGGCGTCTTCACCTCGTGCGTGGCGCGGTCGAGCACGCAGCCTTCGAGGTCCCCGCCGACATTGAGCGGAAATACCACCTCGGCCGCGAACTTGCCGGCTTCCTCGAGAACCGCGTCGACGGTGTCGACATCGACCTCGGCGTGAGCGGGCATGGCCTTGAACTCGTCGGT
>JAKONL010000204.1 GCA_022701965.1 Burkholderiaceae bacterium
CCGGAGTCCACAAGGCGCTCGGCACGCGCGGCGCCCCAGGACCGTTGCAGGCGCGACAGTCGACGAGATGGCTCCAGGTGCGTCGCCACTGAACGAAGCGCGCATGGTCGCGATCGAAGACCGCGAAGCTCCCCGCAAGCATCGTCAGCGTGCGTCCGCTCGCCGCCCAGGTATTCAGGACCTCGATGCAGGCGCGCTCGCCGAGCGGCCAGTCCACGAAGGTCGGATCGCTGAGGACGATCTCGCGCCAGCCGTGCTGCGCCGCAGCGGCCAGTGCCGTCCGCAGACGCTCGTGAAACTCCGTGCGGCCGTCGAAGGCACCTTCAGGCAAAAGCGGCGCTGCCGGGACGGACGGATCAGCCGGCATGCACCCATCCCGCCTCGCACCAGTCGCCGATAAGCGCCAGCGCATCCTCGCCGACGCGGCGCAGGTCGGCGGCATCGAGCGCGCGCCGGTCGGCCAGGCGCCGCATCAGGACCGCGTCGCGTCCTCCCGCGCGAAAGCTCTCGCCGTTGATGTAGATGTGCCGCTCGTCGTAGAGCATGCGCGTGCGCCGGTCCAGCGTCACTTGCGTCGGCGCCGAACGGGGTACCTCGCCGGCGTCGAACCAGACGTTCGCCTTCGGTTCCGTCATCGACTCGCCGAGCGCGCGGTCGATCGCATCGGCGTCGCGCAGCGCGGCTTCCACGGCCTGCCTCGCGAATCCCTGAAGCGCGGCCGGAATCGCGGCCGGCGATTCGACCGGTGACTGCATCGGGTCGCGGTAGTGCACGGGTCGCGGAGCGTCGTCGTCCTGGAGCGCGTCGGCGCCGGCTTCGGCGATGCGTGCCAGCAGGTCGGCGCCGAGCGGCGCGGACGCCGGCGCACGCAGGCCGATCGAATAGGTCATGCAGTCGCCTCCGAGCGCGATGCCGTCGTGCGCATAACGGGGCGGCAGATAGAGCATGTCGCCCGGCGCGAGATCGAAGGTCTGCTCGGGTACGAACTCGCGCAGGATCTTGAGCGGCACGCCGGGCTGGAGGCTCAGGTCGCGCTGCCGGCCGATCGACCAGCGGCGATGCCCGTGCGCCTGCAGCAGGAACACGTCGTAGCTGTCGAAATGCGCGCCGACGCCCCCGCCGTCGCTGGCGTAGCTGATCATCAGGTCGTCGAGCCGGGCGTCGGGCAGGAAGCGGAAGCGCTGGAGCAACGCGCTCGCCCCGTCGTCGTGCAGGTCGACGCCCTGCACCAGCAGCGTCCACCCCGGCCGCTGCAGCGGCGGCAGCGCACGGCGCGCGAAGGGTCCGTGCCCGAGTTGCCAGCCGTCCGCGTCGCGGCGGATGAGGCGGGATTCGACATCCTCGCGCGCGGCGAGGTCGAACAGCGCGGCGCGCCCGAGGGGAAGCGCCGCAGGATCGGCCAGTTCGGGAACGGCCTGGCGAATCAGCAACGGCTTCTTCTGCCAATGGCGGCGCATGAACTGCGTCGGCGTAAGGCCACCGAGCAGGAGTGAGGGTTGTGTGATCTCCATGGGAGAATTCTGCAATGGAAATTTCTGAACAATGCGTGGTCGGACTGACCTGGACGCTCAAGGACACGCTGGGCGACATCCTCGACGAGCTCGACGAACCGGTCGAATTCCTGGTCGGTGGCGACGATCTCTTCGACGCGATCGAGGCCGCGCTGCAGGGTCATGAACCCGGCGCGCGCGTCCAGCTGCATCTGGAACCGGAGCAGGCTTTCGGCGACTTCAACGACAAGCTGCTGTTCCTGGAACCGCTGTCGCTGTTCCCACCCGGAACCGAGGCGGGCATGACATTCGACGGTGCTGCGCTGCCGTCCGGCGTGAGCGCGGACATCGCGCGCGATGCGATCTACACGGTCAGCGAGATCTACCCCGAGCACCTCGTGCTCGACGGCAACCATCCGCTGTCGGGCATCGCACTCCGGCTCGACCTGACCGTGCGTTCGGTACGCGAGGCGACGGAGGACGAGATCGGTCGTGGCACGGCCGGCACCGGGTTCTTCAAAATCGCTTCGACGCCACCGGAAGGCGGCTTGCTGCACTGAAACGGCAGCGACCGGGTCTCGCGACGAAAAAACCGGGCCAGGCCCGGTTTTTTTCTCTGCCCGTCGCCAAGCGACGGTGCGTTCCTCATCAATACCGGGAGAGTTGCCCGTTGTCGATGCGCACATGGTCGCCCACGCGCAGATCACCCGGCGTCGGCACATCGAACGCACGGTAGCCGCCGTTTTCGGTCTGCACCGAGATCCGGTAGCTTTCGTAGGCGCGCGGCGCGTTGTTGTTGGCCTCGACGTTGTTCCCGAGCAATGCACCGCCCACCACGCCCAGCGCCGTCATCGCGGCACGACCGCCGCCGTGGCCGAACTGGTTGCCGACGACGCCACCGAGCAGCCCGCCCGCGACCGCGCCACCGCCCGACGGCGCCGCACCACGCGTCTCGCTGCGCATGACGTCGATGTTCGCGATGCGTCCGTATTCGACGTACGGCCCGGGTGCCGCCGAGTAGCGATGGGGTTGGTAGGGCTGGCGGCTGGTCTCGTAGATCGGCTGCGGTGCGACGCAGGCCGTCAGTGTCGTGAGCGCGACGACCGATGCGGCGACCGACATGAGACGAACTGATTTCTTGATGGAATTTTTCATGGTTTCGAACTCCTGATGGAACGATGCGAGTGCACCCTTTTTCGTCTTGACCACCCGACATGGTCGGGACGTTGGAGGGCGCCTCTTGTAGGGAGTTCCGCGCTTTGCACGTCGGTTCGCACGGGCCGCGAGACGCCGTCAGTGCCGGCCGGTCGAGCCGTAGCCGCCGGCGCCGCGCTCGCTCGGCGCGAAGTTCTCGACGATGTCGAACCGGGCCTGCACGACCGGCACGATCACCAGCTGGGCGAGCCGTTCCATGGGTTGCAGCACGAAGGCGGTACCGCTGCGGTTCCAGGCGCTGATCTTGAGCTCGCCCTGGTAGTCGCTGTCGATCAGTCCGACCAGATTGCCCAGCACGATGCCGTGCTTGTGCCCGAGCCCTGAGCGCGGCAGGATCAGCGCGGCGAAACCCGGATCGGCGAGGTGGACCGCGATGCCGGTACCGACAAGCTGCCACCCGTTGGGCTCGAGCGTGATGGGCGCGTCCAGGCAAGCTCTCAGGTCGAGGCCGGCGCTGCCGGGCGTGGCATAGGCCGGAAGGTGGTCCGCCATGCGCGGATCGAGGATGCGAACGTCGACTTTCAAGAATTCACCTTCATCGGTTCTTCGGTCCGGCGCGCCGGTCGCGCTGCTGTCGTGCCGTCGCCGCTGCGGTCTCGCGCAACCATGCGCTCCAGCTCGAATGATTCGGCGGCCGCGCCCACTTGCGCAGGCCGCCCGCCGCCCAGAGCCCGCCGAGCACCCAGGCGATCACCAGGCCCGCCGACACACCCGCGCCCACCAGCGCGACCAGCGCGAGCAGCCAGGCAGCGGCGACGATCTTCGCGATCGTGAACGGCAGCGGGCTTGCACCGGCGGTACGTCCCCAGGCCGGACCGGGGGCCGGGCCGGGCCGGACCGGGGCGGTCGCGATGCGGTGATCGGAACCCGCCGCGCGAGACGCCGCAGGTTCGTGCCCCGGGCCGCCCTCCAGGCTATGCTCGCCGTCGGCCTGCGACGTCTTGCGCGCCGCCGCCGACTGGGCCGAGAGGCGTTCGACGTAACTGGCGAAGTCGCCGTCGGGCGGCGTGTTCCATTGCGTGTTCATGTATTGCTCCAGGCCGGCAGGCGGGTCGCGATCTCCTCGACCAGGGCGCGCGCGAGCGCCAGCTTGGGCGCTCGCGGCAATTCGCGCTCGCCCTGGGCGTCGACCAGCAGCAGGCTGTTGTCGTCCTGGCCGAATGTCAACGGCCCGATGTTGCCGACCAGCAGCGGAATGCCCTTGCGTTCCCGCTTGGCCCGGGCGTGGGCGAGCAGGTTCTCGCTCTCGGCGGCGAAACCCACGCAATAGAGCTTGCGGCTGCGAGCGCGCTCGCCCTGCGCCAGCGTCAGGAGGATGTCCGTGTTCTTGACGAAATGCAGCACCGGCGGCAGTCCGCTGCCGTCCTTCTTGATCTTCTGCGCGTTCGGCGTCGCAGGACGCCAGTCGGCGACGGCCGCGGTGGCGATGAAGACGCTCGCGTCGCGGGACGCGGCGACGGCGGCCTCCAGCATCTGGCCGGCCGACTGCACATCGATGCGCCGCACGCCGCGCGGCGTCGGAAGATGCACCGGTCCGGCGATCAGCGTCACGGTCGCCCCGGCCTCGCGTGCCGCCCGCGCCACCGCGAAACCCATCTTGCCCGACGAGTGGTTGGTGATGCCGCGGATCGGGTCCAGCGCCTCGAAGGTCGGTCCGGCCGTGACCAGCACGTGGTGGCCGCGAAGGACCTTCGGACGGAAGAAGGCGACGAGGTCCTCGAGCATCTCGGCCGGCTCCAGCATGCGTCCGTCGCCGGTCTCGCCGCAGGCCTGCCAGCCGCTGCCGACGCCGAGAACGATCGCGCCGTCGTCGGCTACCTGCCCCAGGTTGCGCTGCGTGGCCGGGTGCGCCCACATCTCGCGGTTCATGGCCGGCGCCAGCAGCAGCGGCACCTGGGCGATCGGACGCGCCAGGCACATGAGGCTCAGCAGTTCGTCGCTGCGGCCTTCGACGAGCCGCGCGACGAAGTCGGCACTGCAGGGTGCGATCAGGATCGCGTCGGCCTCGCGGCCGAGATTGATGTGCGGCATGTTGTTGCCTTCGCGCGGGTCCCACTGCGACGTGTAGACCGCGCGGCCGGACAGCGCCTGCAGGGTCACCGGGGTGATGAACTGCGTCGCGGCTTCGGTCATGACGACCTGCACGGTAGCGCCCGCCTTGATCAGCAGCCGGCAAAGTTCGGCCGACTTGTAGCAGGCCACGCCGCCGGTGAGCCCGAGGACGATGTGTTTGCCGGTGAGGTCTTGCATGCGGGCGAGTTTAAGTCGCCCACCTATAATTCCGATTTCCCACTGTCCGGGCATTGAGCCCC
>JAKONL010000220.1 GCA_022701965.1 Burkholderiaceae bacterium
TCGGCGGCTTCAGCGCGGTGTCGCGCGGCGCCGCGATGCCGCGGGTGTACGCGAGCCCGGGCACCATCTACGAGCCCGAAGGCGTGGGACGCGACTACTGGCGCACGGCACGCGCGCTGCATGCCGCGGGCTTTCGCGCGGGCGACCTGGTGCACAACAGCTTCAGCTACCACCTGACGCCCGCCGGATCGATCCTGGAGAGCGGCGCGCACGCGCTGGGCTGCACGGTGTTCCCCGGCGGAACCGGGCAGACCGAGCAGCAGCTCGAGGCGATGACGGAGCTCAAGCCCGACGGCTATGTCGGTACGCCGAGCTTCCTGCGCATCGTGCTGGAGAAGGCCGCCGCGGCCGGCATCGCGCTGCCGAGCCTGACGAAGGCGCTGCTGTCGGGCGAGGCCTTTCCGCCGAGCCTGCGCGACTGGCTGGCGGAGCGGGGCGTCGTCGGCATGCAGTGCTATGCGACCGCCGACCTGGGATTGATCGCCTATGAGACCGAGGCGCGCGCAGGGCTCGTCCTCGACGAAGGAGTTCTGCTGGAGATCGTCCGCCCGGGCACCGGCGACGTGCTGCCCGACGGCGAGGTCGGCGAAGTCGTGGTGACCACCTTCAACCGCGACTATCCGCTGGTGCGTTTCGGCACCGGCGACCTGTCCGCGGTGCTGCCGGGCCCCTGCCCGACGGGCCGGACGAACACGCGCATCCGGGGCTGGCTCGGACGTGCCGACCAGACGACCAAGGTACGCGGGATGTTCGTCCATCCGGGCCAGGTCGCGAGCGTGCTGCGGCGTTTTCCCGACATCGCACGGGCCCGGCTGGTGGTCGAGGGCGAGATGGCCGACGACCGGATGACGCTGCATGTCGAGGGCGCGGCAGACGACGACCTGTCGCAGCGCATCGCCGACGCCGTGCGCGAGGTCACGAAGCTGCGTTGCGCCGTGACCTGGGTCCCTGCGGGCGGCCTGCCCAACGACGGCAAGGTAATCGAGGACGCGCGCAGCTACCGCTGAGAGCGCAGGCCCGGCCGTTCGGACGTGTGCGGCGAAGGCGTCGATGCCGGCCGAAGCGGCTTAGGGCTTGTCTGGATGAGTCAGGTTCCAGTCAGGCCATAGACTACGCGGCTTTGCATCCGGAGACCGCATGAAGACACTGTTCGCCCTCACGGCATTCGCCGCCGCCGCCCTCTCCGTCGCTGGTGTCCATGCCCAGGATTTTCCCGGCAAGGACAAGGTCATCACCATCGTGGTTCCTTTTGCCGCCGGCGGTCCGACCGACCGTGTCGCGCGCGATCTGGCCGAGGCGATGCGCAAGCCGCTCGGCGGCGTGAGCATCGTGATCGACAACGCGGCCGGGGCCGGCAGCACCATCGGCAACGCCAAGGTGGCGCGGGCCCGCAACGACGGCTACACGCTGCTGCTGACGCATGTCGGCATGGCAACCACGCCGGTCCTCTACCGCAAGCTTCCGTACAACTACGAGACCGATTTCGAGTACCTCGGCCTGATCAACGACGTGCCGATGACGCTGATCGGCAAGCCGCAGCTCGAAGCCGGCAACTTCAAGGATCTGCGCGAATGGATCGTGAAGACCGGCACCAAGGTCAACCTCGGCAATGCGGGCATCGGTTCCGCGTCGCACCTGTGCGGACTGCTGTTCCAGAGCGAGATGAAGGTCGAGATGACGACCGTGCCCTACAAGGGCACGGCACCAGCCATCGCCGACCTGCTCGGCGGCCAGATCGACCTGCTGTGCGACCAGACCACCAACACGACGAGCCAGATCGAGGCCAAGAAGGTCAAGCCGTATGCGGTCACCACCATGAAGCGACTCAGCACCCCGGCACTGAAGGATCTGCCGACGCTCGACGAGTCGGGTCTGAAGAACTTCCAGGTGACGATCTGGCACGGTCTCTACGCGCCCAAGGGCACGCCTGCCGCCGTCCTGAAGTCCATCAATGATGCGCTGAAGGTCGCCCTGAAAGATCCCGACTTCATTAAGAAGGAGGAAGGTCTGGGCGCGGTGGTCGTGACCGACAAGCGCGTCGAACCGGCGGAACACAAGAAGTTCGTCCAGGCGGAAGTCGCGCGCTTCGGCCCCGTGATCAAGGCTGCCGGCGTCTACGCGGACTGATCGCGCAACGGGTCCTCGGGCCTCTGGAAGACAAAAGGCCCTGTCATGCGACAGGGCCTTTTTTTGAGCTCAGACCCCCCAGACGACGTCCTTGCCTTCGCTGTGCGAGCGCCTGAGCATGTCGAGCAGCGGCGTCGCTCGCTGATGCAGCCCCACGTGTTCGCGCTCGGCGGCATCGTCGTGATTCTCGGCCGCCAGTGCATCGTGGTTGTGCCGATGCTGCTCCGCTTCACGGTGGACTGCCGACTGGAGCGCCGATATGGCCGCAGGAATCTGCTCGACGGTGAATACACCTTGCGGCGCGGCCGCCTTGCCGGCGATGTCGAGCAGCTGGCGTGCATTGGCCTCGAGCATGACGACATCTGCGGTGGCTTGGGATTTGAATCGATAGAGCATATTTTTTTGAGTTGATGTGACGAGAGATGAACGGTACGACAAAAATCGAGCCTTGCACTGTGCTGTCTCTCGACTCCTCATACCGTGATTCGACGACCAGCGGAGGCGAAAATCAGGCTGTGGAAGGGTTGTGGCATCTTTCCACCCGATGACATCGATCAGATCGAGCTACTTGCCCGGAGCGCGAACCCAAAGCTCTTGTCGAATTCGACATCGACATTCGCACCGTCAGGTTCTTCACGACGTCGGACCACACCTTCAGCAGAAGTGCGCGTCTGTATCGGATGACGGCGCATCGCAGCCACGATGTACATACTGCATCTGCGACCACCGCCTCCGCAGGCGCCGACTGCCGTGGAAACACCATGCATCAGTCGCTCGACGAGAAGCGATCTTTCCTGGCCGAGCAACATGAACGCGAAAGCACATGTCGTTCTGCCAAAGAAAAAGGGCCCTGTTCAAAACAGGGCCCTCAATTGGTTGCGCGAGCAAGATTTGAACTTGCGACCTTTGGGTTATGAGCCCAACGAGCTACCAGGCTGCTCCATCGCGCGGCAAGATGGAATTATATACCAGTTATTCGGCGTCTGCCTGATCTGCGGAAGTTTCTTCTGCAAT
>JAKONL010000258.1 GCA_022701965.1 Burkholderiaceae bacterium
ATGTCGATGCGATGCTCGGCATCGACGGGCCGCTGCCGGCCTGGTACGACCGCGTCGCAGCGCTCGGGCACGGCACGCCGACGCCGATGTCGCCGGAGGACGCGTTTGCCGCCGCGCGCGACGCGAGCCCGCTGCCCGTGACGCACCTGCGCCCCGACGGCGATCCCGGCGGCCTGCGGCCGGGCGTCGACGTCGTCGTGGTGCCGGACGACAACGCGCGCGTGCCGGTCGAAGGCACGGTGGTCGCGGCGAGCGACAGCGAGATCGTGATCCATCGCCGCGACCCCGGGGCCGGCGACCTGCACCTGCATTTCCCGCGGCTCGGCTTCGACGTGCTGCCGGCCTGATCCTTCCACCGATCCGGAGACGAGACCCATGGACCTCGAGTCGAACAAGCAACTCTGCCGCGACTATTTCACCGCCTTCCTGGCGCGCGACACCGCATGGATGGACCGGCACATCGCGCCGGACTTCCTGCGCCACGACCCCGGCCTGCCGTTCGAGGTGCGCGGACCGGGCGGCGTCGCGAAGCTGCACGACGCCCTGCTGCCGGCCTTCCCCGACATGGCGCTGCCGCTGGAGGACTTCGTCGCCGAAGGCGACAAGGTGCTGGTGCGCCTGCGCGTGAAGGGCACCCACACCGGTGCGTTCGGCGACATGGCACCGACCGGCCGCGCGATCGACATCGCCGTGCTCGACCTGTTCGAGATCCGCGACGGCGTGCTGGTCGAGCACTGGGCGCTGCTCGACAACCTGGGCATGCTCAGGCAGCTCGGCGCGCTGCCGGCCTGAGGCGTTGCGCGATGCAGCTGTTCCTGAACACCACCTCCCCCTATGCCCGACTCGCCCGCATCGCGCTGGCCGAGAAGGGCCATGCGGACACGTCGCTCGAGACCGTCGACCCGTGGGCCGACGCGGCGCGCCTGCTCGACGTCAACACCGCCGCACGCGTGCCGGCGCTGGTCGCCGACGACGAGCGGCCGCTGACCGAGTCGCTCCTGATCGTGCTCTGGCTGGAGCACCGCACGCCCGCGCCCTCGCTGCTGGGCACCGATGCGACCGCGGTCGTCTCGCGTGCCGGCATCGCGATGGGCGTGATCGATGCGGCCGTGCATACGCTGATCGGCCGGAAGATCACCAACGCGTCGTTCGACACCTCGCCGGTCGGACTCAGGCGGCGGCGGTCGATGGCCGACGGCATCGCGCGGCTGGAGACCGATCCGCCGGTCTTCGCCGCAGGCGGCACGCCGACGATCGACGTCATCGCGACGGTGATCGCGCTCGACTATCTCGACTTCCGCTTTCCGGCGGTCGACTGGCTCGCGCCGGCACCGGCGTTGCGCGCGCTCGCCGCACGGCTGCGCGACCGGCCTTCGTTCGAGGCCAGTCGGCCGCATGCCTGAAGGACCGACGATGCGTCTCTACTTCAGCACCACGTCGCCCTACGCCCGCATCGCCCGCGTGGCGCTGGCAGAGAAGGGCTTCGCCGACGACATCGACGGTGCGCTGACCGACCCGTGGAAGGACGACCAGGGCCTGCTGGCGGCGAATCCGAGCGCGCGGGTGCCGGCGCTGGTGCTCGACAGCGGCCTGCCGCTGTCGGAGAGCCTGCTGATCGTGCTGTGGCTCGAGACGCGGCATCCGGTGCCCTCGCTGCTGGGCGCGGCGCCGGAGCGCGCGATCTCGCGCTCCGGCGTCGCGATGGGCGCGATCGACGCGGCCGCCTCCATCATCATCGGGCGCCGCCTCGATCCGGCGGTCGACGAGTCGCCCTTCGGAAAGCGCAGGCGCCGCTCCATCGTCAATGCGTTCGAACGGCTGGAGGCCGATCCGCCGGAGTTGTCCGGCGATGCGGCCGACCTCGCCGTCATCGCGACCGTCGTGCTGGTCGACTACATCCGCTTCAGGTTCGCCGGTGCGCCCTGGCTGCCGGCGATCCCGCGCCTGGACGCGCTGGCGTCGCAGGCGCGCGGGCGGACGTCGTTTTCGAGCACGATGCCGCGCGACATGCCCGCGACCTGAGGGAGTCCGCCCGCGGGCGCGGCCGGTCTCAGCGGACGACCAGGCCCTTCAACGCCGGGTCGGGCGGCGGCACCGCCAGCTTCATGTCCTTGAGCGTCTTCACCAGCAGCTGAGCGATCATGAGATTGCGGTGCGTCTTGCTGTTGGCGGGAACCACGTACCACGGCGCGTGGTCGGTCGACGTGGCGTCCAGCGCCCGGGCGTAGGCGCGCTGGTAGTCGCTCCACTTCTTGCGCGCGTCGAGGTCGCCCATGCTGAACTTCCAGTGCTTGGCCGGGTCGTCGATGCGCTCCTGCAGGCGCTCGCGCTGCTCGTCCTTGCCGATGTGCAGCATGCACTTGAGCACCACGGTGCCGGTCTCGGCCAGCAGGCGCTCGAAGTCGTTGATCTGCGCATAGCGGCGCTCGGTCGCCTTTTTGTCGATCCAGCCTTCGACCACCGGCACCAGCACGTCCTCGTAATGGCTGCGGTTCCAGACGCCGATCTCGCCGGTGCGCGGCACCACTGCGTGGCAGCGCCAGAGGAAGTCGTGCGCCTGCTCCTCGAGCGACGGCGCCTTGAAGGCCGCGACGCGCACGCCCAGCGGCGAGGTGCGCGAGAACACCCAGCGCACCGTGCCGTCCTTGCCGCTGGTGTCGGTGCCCTGCAGCACCAGGAGCACCTTGCGGCGGCCCTCGGCATGCAGCAGGTTCTGCAGCTCGTCGAGTTCGAGCGACAGCGCGTCGAGCACGCCCTGCTGCTCGGCCTTGCCGCCGTTCATGAACGGGCGGGCGTCGGGGTCGATGTCGCCGAGCGAGACCTTGCCGCCGATTCGGTACTTCTTGAAGCTGCTCATGATGGTGACCGTGTCGGGTGTTTCAGCGGCTGCCGATGCGCGCTTCGCCGAACAGCGCCTTGGCGGTGCGCGGCTGCGAGCGCCAGTACTGCGGCGGCACCTCGACCTGCGCGCCGAGCTCCATCGCCGCGCGCCACGGCCAGTGCGGCTCGAACAGCATCGCGCGCGCCAGCCCGACGAAGTCGGCCTGGTCCGAGGCGACGATATCCTCGGCCTGCTGCGGCTCGGTGATGAGGCCGACCGCGATCACCGGCATGTCGCCCGCGACCTGCTTGATGCGCTCGGCCAGCGGCACCTGGTAGCCCGGCGCGAGCGGGATCTTCTGCTGCGGCGACACCCCGCCCGAGGACACGTGGATGAAGGCGCAGCCGCGCGCGGCGAGCGCCTCGGCCAACACGCAGCTCTGCTCGACGTCCCAGCCGCCCTCGACCCAGTCGTCGGCCGAGATCCGCATGCCGACCGGCATCGATGCCGGCACCGCCGCGCGCACCGCGTCGTAGACCTCCAGCGGGAAGCGGATGCGGTTCTCGACCGTACCGCCGTAGTCGTCGTCGCGCCGGTTGGCGATCGGCGACATGAATTCGTGCAGCAGGTAGCCATGCGCGCCGTGCAGCTCGATGGCGTCGAAGCCGAGCGCGTGCGAGCGCACCGCGGCTGCCACGAAGGCCGCCTTGACACGGGCCAGGCCGGCGGCGTCGAGCGCGAGCGGCACCGGGTCGCCCGGCGCCTGCGGCAGCGCCGACGGCGCCACCGTCTCCCAGCCGCCCTCGGCCTCGGTGATGGCTTGCCCGCCGGCCCACGGCACGTGGCTCGACGCCTTGCGGCCCGCATGCGCGAGCTGCACGGCGATCGGCATGCGCGAGTGCGCGCGCACCGCCTTCAGCACGCGGGCGATGGCGGCCTGGTTGTCGTCCGAATACAGGCCGACGTCGGCCGGCGTGATGCGCCCGATGGCCTCGACCGCCGTGGCCTCGACGATCAGCATCCCGGCGCCCGAGAACGACAGCTGCCCGAGGTGGATCAGGTGCCAGTCGGTCATGTTGCCGTCGTGCGCCGAGTACTGGCACATCGGCGCGATGACGATGCGGTTGGCGAGCGTGAGCGCGCCGAGCTTGTGGGGTGTGAAGAGCCGGGTCATGGGGTTGCTTTCGGTTGGCGTACGCGGACCATGCCTTCCTGCGCGGTGGAGGCGACCAGGGTGCCGTCGCGCGTGAAGACGCTGCCGCGGCACAGCGCGCGGGCGCCGTTGGCGTTGGGGGAATCGATGCGGTAGAGCAGCCAGTCGTCCATGCGGAAGTCGCGATGGAACCACATGGCATGGTCGATGCTCGCGAGGCGCACGCCGTTGCCCAGGTAGCTCAGCCCGTGCGGGCGCAGGGCGGTGAGCAGCAGCCCGTGGTCGGACGCGTAGGCGAGCAATGCGCGATGCAGCACCGGATCGTCGGGCAGCGGTGCGATGGTGCGCATCCAGATCGAGCGCTCGCCGGGCTGCGGCGCGGGCGCGAGCAGGTCGTCGTCGTCGACCGCGCGGAATTCCATGCCGTGCGGCATCAGCACCTTGTCGCGCAGCCGCTCGGGCAGGCGGTCGCTCAGCGCGAGCCGGCGCTGGTAGTCGTTGCGCAGGCCCTCGGGCGGCGCGGTCCCGGGCATGTCGAGCTGGTGCTCGACGCCGTCGTCGTGCGTCTGGAACGAGGCCGACATCTCGAAGATGATCCGGTCCTGCTGGCGCGCCACCACGTGCCGCGTCGTGAAGCTGCGGCCGTCGCGCACGCGCTCGACCGCGTAGTCGATCGGCGCGTGCTCGCCGGGCAGCAGGAAATAGGCGTGCATCGAATGCACCGGCCGCGCGACCTCGACCGTGAGGCTCGCGGCCATCAGCGCCTGCCCGAGCACCTGGCCGCCGAAGACCACCGGCGTGCCGATGTCCTGGCTCTCGGCGCGGAAGCGGTCCTCGCCCAGCGGTTCGAGCTGCAGGAGCCCGACGAGGTCGTCGACGAGGCGGGTCGCGGTGAGGGAGTTCATGGCCCGCCGACCATAGCAAAGGTCAAGAGACGGCGCAGTCGCGCGTGTTCGGCCGGGCTGGGACAATCGATGCCCTATGAAAAAGCAGCGCATCGTGGTGGGTCTGAGCGGCGGGGTCGATTCCGCGGTCACGGCGCACCTCCTGAAGCAGCAGGGCCACGAGGTGGTCGGCATCTTCATGAAGAACTGGGAGGACGACGACGACAGCGAATTCTGTTCGTCGAACGTCGACTTCGTCGACGCGGCCAGCGTGGCCGACGTGCTGGGCATCGAGATCGAGCACGTCAACTTCGCGGCCGACTACAAGGACCGCGTGTTCGCCGAGTTCCTGCGCGAGTACCAGGCCGGCCGCACGCCGAACCCCGACGTGCTGTGCAACGCCGAGATCAAGTTCAAGGCCTTCCTCGACCACGCGATGCGCCTGGGCGCCGAGAAGATCGCGACCGGGCACTACGCCCGCGTACGCCTGAACGAAGCCACCGGAAAGCACGAGCTGCTCAAGGGCCTCGACCCCGCCAAGGACCAGAGCTACTTCCTGCACCGCCTGAACCAGGCGCAGCTCGCGAAGACGCTGTTCCCGGTGGGCGAACTGCACAAGACCGAGGTGCGCCGCATCGCCGACGAGATCGGCCTGCCCAACGCGAGGAAGAAGGACTCGACCGGCATCTGCTTCATCGGCGAGCGGCCGTTCCGCGAGTTCCTCAACCGCTACATCTCGAAGGCGCCCGGCCCGATCAAGGACGAGCGCGGCCGCACGCTGGGCGAGCACCAGGGCCTGAGCTTCTACACGCTCGGCCAGCGCCAGGGCCTGGGCATCGGCGGACTCAAGGCGAAGGGTGCCGCGCTCAAGGCGATCGAGGCGCGCGGCATGCGCGGTGCGGGCGAGCATGCGCCGTGGTTCGTCGCGCGCAAGGATGTCGCGACCAACACGCTGTGGGTGGTGCAGGGCCACGACCATCCGTGGCTGCTGTCGCGGTCGCTGAGGGCGGACGACGCGAGCTGGGTGGCCGGCGAGCCGCCAGCGTCCGGCGCCTGCGCCGCCAAGTCGCGCTACCGCCAGGCCGATGCGGCGTGCCGCTTCGCCATACCGGCCGGTGGCGCGGGTGCGGGATCGTTCCGGCTGGCCTTCGAGGCCGCGCAATGGGCGGTCACGCCGGGCCAGTCGGCGGTGGTCTACGACGGCGAGGTGTGCCTGGGCGGCGGCGTGATCGACGGCGGCGAGCCGACCGACGCGTCGGCGTGAATCAGCGACAGCGGATAGCGCTGTCCGGCGAGGAAGTCCTCGATGCACTGCAGCAGCAGCGGGCTGCGGTGGCGGTCGATGCTGGCGCGGATCTCCTCGGGCGTCATCCACAGCGTGCGCACGATGCCGTCGTCGAGCGTGCGGTGAGGATCGAACGCGCCCAGGTCTCCCGCGAAGGCGAAGCGTAGGTAGGTGACGTCGGCTGCGTCGGCCCCGGTGTCCGCCGGCCCGCGCTTTCCGAACCGCGCCATGTAGATGCCGACCAGCGCGGTCGGCGCGAAGCGGTGCGCGGTCTCCTCGAGCGCTTCGCGCGCGCAGCCTTCGGCCGGCGTCTCTCCGGCCTCCAGGTGACCGGCCGGCGTGTTGAGCCGCAGGCCGTCGTCGGTCTGTTCCTCGACCAGCAGGAAGCGCCCGTCGCGCTCGATCACCGCGGCAACGGTGACGTTCGGTCTCCAGCGTGCGTTCGTCATCGGGGGGCGGGCCTCGTCCTCATGCGTTGTCGTCGTCGTCGTTCAGGGTGAGCAGTTCGGCCGAGCTCGGCTGCGGGATCAGGAGCGTGACGCGGCAGCCCGCATCGGCGTCGCTGTCGATCTCGATCGAGCCGCCGTGGCGCTGCACGGCCGTGCGCACCAGCAGCAGTCCGAGCCCGATGCCGTGCACTTCGGGATGGCTCTCGCGGTGCAGTCGATGGAAGGGCTTGAACAGCTGCGACTGCATCGCCGGCGGGATGCCCGGGCCGGTGTCGTGCACGCTCACGCTCCAGTGGCTGCCGCTCGACGCGACACAGCAGGTCACGGCCGATCCGCGGGGCGCGAACTTGATCGCATTGCTCAGGACGTTGGCCAGCGCGCGCGTGAGCAGGCTGCGGTCGGCCACGCACAGCGCCTCCTCGAAGTCGGTGAGCAGCAGCACGCGCAGCTGCTGCTTGCGCGCCGGTGCCCAGGCGTCGTCGATCGACTGCTGCATCAGCGCCACGAGATCGAGCACCTCGGGATGGAAGGGTTGAGCCTCCGCGCGGGCGAGGTTCACGAAGTCGTCGGCGAGTTCGAGCCCGCTGCGGGCATGGCGCTCGATCCGCTCGAGCAGGGCATCGCCGGAATAGGCGTCGGGGTGGCTGCGCGCGAGTTCGATGGCCGTGAGGATCGACGCGCTCGGCTCGCGGATGTCGTGCGAGATGAAGCGCAGCGCCTGGTCGCGCTGGCTCTGCGCGTCGCGCATCGGCGTGATGTCGATCAGCGCCGCCATCCAGCCCGCGTGCTGGTTGACGCTGTCGAAGAACGGCACGCAGCGCAGCAGCACGACCCGGCCTTCGCCGTCCTCGCCCTCGCCGAGGATCGGGCTGAGTTCGCGCGAGCGTAACGCGCCGGGCGCCACCATCGGCGCGCCGGTGGTGCGCCAGCGCAGGTCCGACAGCAGTTCGTGGACGTCGCGCCCGACCAGCCGCTGCGGCTCGATGCGCCAGTGCCGTGCCGCCTCCTGGTTGGCGATCAGCACCTGGCCGTGGCGGTTGAGCACCAGCGTCGCGTCGGCCATGTGGTCGATGCCGTCGCGCACGAAGCGGTGCAGGTTGTGCATGCGCAGGCCGGCCGCCGAGGACGCGGACATCTGCCGGTCGAGAAAATCGCCGAAAGGCCGCACCGGCGGCGCCGCGGGCGCGCCCTCCATCGAAGCGTTCAGCCGCTCGGTGCCCCAGCGCAAATAGTTCGCCGCGGCGCTCAGCCGCATCAGGCTCCACAGCGGATAGACGAGCAGCAGGCCGAGGAAGCCCGCGGCCGGAGCGAACTGGATGCCGAGCCAGGGGCGCGCATTGTGCATCCCCATCCGCAGCGCCACCAGCGCGACGATCAGCGCCACGACGCCGAGCGGGCGCAGCCAGAGCAGCCCCAGCAGGGCGATGCACAGCGGCACGAGGTTGTAGGCGAGGTCCTGCCACGGCGTCGCGATGACGACGCGACGTTCGTAGCGCAGCCCCTGGACGATGCTGGAGAAGATCTCGGCGCCGGATTTCATGCCGCTCGCCCTCGGCTCGGCGGTCGGATGGAGGTCGCCCAGGCCGGCGGCGGTCGCGCCGATCATCACGTAGCGGTCGCGGAAGATGCCGGGCGGCACCAGGCCCCGCAGTACGTCGACGTAGGAGACCGTCGGGAAGGGTGGCGTTCCGGCGGTGAAGACGATGAGCTCGTGGCCGGTCCGCAGCCACGGACCCGTCCGGGTCGCCGAGGACGCCACTGCGTCGGCCGCCGGACGCTCGGCTGGCGACGCATCGCCCGAGGCGGCGACCTGCAGCGCCAGGGCGATATGCGGCCAGATCCGGCCCGCGAAGCCTTCCCGCAGATAGACGTTGCGGACCACGCCGTCCTCGTCGACGTCCAGGCGCGTGTGGCCGACGCCCGTCGCGGCCTTGGCCAGCAGGGGAAGGGGCGGCAACTCGACCGGCGGCGCCGACGGCGCGTCCGCGGCGGGTTGCAGCGTGACCGGCAGCACCACGCAGCCGGCGTCCGCGATCGCCGATGCCAGCACCGCGTCGTTGCCCGGGTTCTCCGGATCGGCATCGTGCAGCGGCAGGTTCATGCCGATGCAGCGCGGACTGTCGACGGCGATGCGCTTGAGCAGCTCGGCGTGGAGCGTGCGGCGCCATGGCCAGCCGCCGAGCTGGGACAGGCTCTTTTCGTCGATGGCGACGATCACCGGATCGCCCGATTGCGGCTGCACGAACTCGGAGCGCGCGGTGTCCTGGAGCACGCGGTCCATCGCGGGCATCAGCCGGTAGAGCGAAAGCGTCGAGACGAGCGCGATCAGTCCCAGTGACAGCAGACACCAGGGAAGGCGGAAATCCGCCGCGCGGCGCAGTCGGCCGAACCAGGCCGCGGCACGAAGCTGAAGGCGGCCGGGTCGACTGCGGATCATGGACCGGCGTGCGTGTCGCCTCCAGCCGAGCCGAGCCGGGTCGGCGTACGCGTCATGCGGATCATGCGGGAGCTTGGGACGCGGACGGGTCGCGCAGCATCTCGCTGAACGCCGATGCGTCGATTGCCTCGAGCCGGTAGCCCAGGCCGTAGATCGCGGACAGCAGGAAGCCGTTGGCCGGGCGCAGGTCGAGCTTGGTGCGCAACCTGGAGATGTGGGTGTCGAGCGAGCGCGACGGCGAATCCGTACCCAGGCCCCACACCGCTTCGCGCAGGTGCTCCCTGGACAGGAGGCGTCCGAGATTCTGGAACAGGAACAGCGCCAGCTCGTACTCGCGATGCTTGAGCTCGGCGAGCTCGCCCTTGACCTTCAGGGTGCGCGACTGGGGATAGAAGCAGTAGGGACCGAAGGCGAGCTCGGTCTCGTGCTTGGCGGGATACGCGCGGCGCAGCAGCGCATGGACGCGCGCCTCGAGTTCGGCGATCCGGATCGGCTTGGTCATGAAGTCGTCCGCGCCCGCGGTCAGGCCTTCCACCATGTCCGCTTCTTCCCGCCGGTTGGTGACGAAAAGGATCGGGAGACGGCTGTTGAGGTCCTCGCGAATCCATTTCACGATCGACGGACCCGACATGTCCGGCAGGGTCCAGTCGAGGATCAGCAGGTCGAAGGTCTGTTGACGCAACTCCCGCAGCAACGCCTTGCCTTCGGAAAAGCCGTGACACTCGTGACCAAGCCCCTCCATCGTGAGCCGGATCAGGTCTCTTTGGCCTGACTCATCGTCAAGCGCTGCGATACGCATTTCTCGTCCTTTTTTTTAACCCCGGCAGTCTAGGTGGAAGCACCTGCTTCCTCGGATGCCAAACATCACAGAATGGTTAACTAATGTGCTGAACGTGGACTGAACATTTAACAAGTGTCAGGAAAATCGGCGATATTTCCTGCTGCATGAAAGGTGCGTTTCGAGAGAGCCGGCGTGTCATCCCCATCAACGGATGAACGTCGTTTGTGTTGACAATTGTTTTATCGTGCACGTTCAGTACTGCATTGGTGCTATGCGCGGCGTCAAAAAAGCTTCATGTAAGCTTCATCGAAACGAGCCGCTCCAAGCGGACAGAGGAGACTTCCCATGCAGATAGGCATACCGACCGAAACCGTGTCAGGAGAAACACGGGTCGCCGCGACGCCGGAGACGGTCAAGAAGCTGGTGGCCCAGGGCCATCAGGTCCGGGTGGAAACCGGCGCGGGCCTCGCCGCCAGCGTCGTCGACACGGCGTACGAGGTGGCCGGCGCATC
>JAKONL010000265.1 GCA_022701965.1 Burkholderiaceae bacterium
GAGGCGCTGCAGCTGCTGGCCGCCAAGAAACGCAAGGGCCTGCTCGATTTCGACCGCGTGGTCATCGAGACCACCGGCCTGGCCGACCCCGGCCCGGTGGCGCAGACCTTCTTCATGGACGAGGAAATCGCGGAAAGCTATCTGCTCGATTCCATCCTGACGCTGGTCGACGCCAAACACGCGCCCCAGCAGCTCAACGACCGCCAGGAAGCGCGCCGGCAGGTCGGGTTCGCCGACCAGCTCTTCATCAGCAAGACCGACCTGGTCGCGGCCGACGAAACCGAGGCGCTGATCCACCGCCTGAAGCACATG
The DNA here is from genome assembly GCA_022701965.1 of Burkholderiaceae bacterium. Next base: position 313 of record JAKONL010000265.1, read on the forward strand.
AACCCGCGCGCGCCGCAGCAGAAGGTGCATTTCGGCGAGGTGCCGCTGGCCAACGTGTTCGACCTGCGCGGCTTCAACCTGAACGCCAAGCTCGACATCGACCCGGATTTCCTCAAGGACGACACCCACGACCACGACCACGCGCATGGCCACGAGGGCCACGACCACGCGCCGGGCGAGCATTGCGACCATCCGTCGCACGCGAGCGAGGGCGCCGGGCACCACCACCGTCACGACGACGACGTGAAAAGCTTCGTCTACAAGGCCGATCGCGCGTTCGATCCGGCGCGGCTGGAGGATTTCCTCGGCGCGATCGTCAACATCTACGGTCCGCGCATGCTGCGCTACAAGGGCGTGCTCCACATGACGGGCACCGACCGCAAGGTGATCTTCCAGGGCGTGCACCAGCTCATGGGCAGCGACCTGGGCCCCGAGTGGGGCGCCGACGAGGTGCGCCAGAGCCGGATGGTGTTCATCGGCATCGACCTGCCGCGCGATATCCTCGTCCAGGGCCTGGATCAGTCGCTGGTCTGAAGGCCGGCGCAGCGGGCGGGCGGCCCGGCGGCAGGCAAATCGCGCCCGGCTGGGGAAATCGCTTGCTCCCGGTCCGGCTTTCGCGGGTATAACCCCGGGTTCGTCGCTTGCCCTGCCTGAGACGGCGCATCCAGTTCCTCGCCAGACGTCCAAGGAGCCTGCCATCGTGACCAAAGCCGCTGCCAAGTCCCCGCCTGCGAGTGCGACGGCCAGGAAAACGACGGCCACCGCCGACAGGGCGACCGGGCCCGGCAAGAGCAGGGCCCCGACCCATTCGAAGACGACCTCCGCGGTCGTCGATTCCACGCAACCCGACGGCTCTCGTGCCGTGTCATCCGCCCCATCGTCCTCCATGAAAAAAACGGCTGCCGCCTCCACTCCCGCCCCGGCGACACCCACCGCCGGCGCCAATTCCAACAACGCGCCCAATTCGGCGACGCCCGCGCCGGCACCCGCCGCGCGTGGCGGCCGTGTCTCGCGGCTCTCGCAGCTGACGGTGCCTTCGATGGCGCAGTCGGTCGCCTCCACGGCGGCCAAGTCGAGCTTCACGCAGGTCGTCTCCACGGCGCTGGTGCCGCCGCCGCACGTGGCGCTCAAGAAGGACCCGAAGCTCGCCAACAACTGGAAGACCAAGGAAGTCGCCGAGCTGGTCGATGCCGAAGTGATCGCGATGCCCGATTCCGAATACATGAACGACAAGCAGATGGCGTTCTTCCGCCTGAAGCTGGTCGAACTCAAGCGCGGCATCCTGGAGAACGCCGGCGAGACCACCGAGCACCTGCGCGAGGACACGGTGGTGGTGCCCGATCCGGCCGACCGCGCGACCATCGAGGAGGAGCACGCGCTCGAGCTGCGCACGCGCGACCGCGAGCGCAAGCTGCTCAAGAAGATCGAGCAGTCGATCCAGCGCATCGACGCGGGCGACTACGGTTACTGCGACGAGACCGGCGAGCCGATCGGCGTCGGCCGGCTGCTCGCGCGGCCGACGGCCACGCTGTCGCTCGAGGCGCAACAGCGCCGCGAGCTCAAGCAGAAGATGTTCGGCGACTGAACGCGGTCCGGCTGACCCAGGCGCACGATGTCGAAAGAGGATTCAGGCAAGCTGTTCTCCAAGGTGGCCAAGTTCGTCCGCAATCCCCTGAAGGACTGGGCCGAACTCGACGCCCAGGATTCGGCCTCGGGAGACACCGGCTACAGCCGGGAGATGCTCAGGGAAATGCTGGAACGCCGCCAGCGCAACGATTCGGTGCGCCGCCGCGAATTCGACGTGCTGCGCGGCCTGCGCCGCCGCGAGGCGGCCGGCATCCGCGAACCCGAGGCGCCGTCGTCGCAGAACGACAGTGGTGCCAGCGGCAAGACCGACGGTCGTGCGGTCACGCTGCGCAAGATCGACGAGATCGAGGCGCAGATGTCGCGCCAGTGGTGGAAGGGCGATCCGGCCAGCCAGGAATCGGTGGCCGACCCGGACGTGCTCGCGGCGCAACGCGCCCGCGCCTATGCCGACACCACGCCGGGCCTGCGGCCCGACCATGATCTTTCGGCAGCGCCGGAGACCGCGTCGCCGCGCACGCCCGAGCCCGGCCGCATGATGCTGCCGGCAGGCGACAGCGCCCTGGACGAGGCGGCGATCCGCTTCGCCCACGGCGACGATGCCGGCGCCGAATCGATCCTGCTGCAGGCGCTCGTGGCCGGCAGTCCCCTGGCCGGGCACGACGACACCTGGCGGGCCCTGCTCGATCTCTACCGCGCGACCGGCGAGGCCGAGAAGTTCGGTGCCGCGAGCGAGCGCTACCGCCAGCAGTTCGGTCGCCGCGGGCCCGACTGGGTCTCGCTGCGCGCGCTGGCCGCGGACGTGCGCGCGTCCACGTCGGCATCGTCCGCCAGGACCGCGGCGGACCCCCACGCCGCCGACTGGCGCAGTCCGCCCCGCCTGCGCAGGGCCGATCTCGCCGAGCTCACGCGTGCCCTCACGGCCGCCGGCAGCACCTGGACGCTCGACTGGCGGTTGCTGGCGTCGATCGATGCCGACGCGACGGGCCCGCTGCGGATGCTTTTCGCCCATTGGGCCAGCTCGCCGGTCGATCTTCGTTTCGCGGGTGCCACCCACCTCGAATCGGTGCTGGAGCGGTCGACGCCGGTCAACGAGCGCGAAACCGACCCGTCGTGGTGGCAGCTGCGGATGGCCGCGCTGCGCGTGATGCATGCGCCCGATGCGTTCGAGATGGCGGCGCTCAACTACTGCATCACCTACGAGGTCTCGCCGCCGGCCTGGGAGGAGCCCTGCGGCCGCTTCAGCGCGCTGGCGCTGCCGCAGGGAGCGGAATCGCCCCCGCGTATGCAGCGGCAGGCCGCGCCGGGCGAGGCGCCCGCGCATGCATCGCTGTCCGGCGAGCTCGGCGGCGAACTGCCCGAGACCTGGCGCCGGCTGGAGATGGAGATCGCGGAGCTGGAACTCGCCGGCGCGGCACATGCGACGACGATCTCCTGCGCAGCCCTGCTGCGCATCGACCTCGCCGCGGCGGAGGCGCTGGCGCACTGGGTCACGACGCGGCAAACGCAGGGACAGCGCGTCCGGTTCGTCGACGTCCACCGGCTCGTGGCGGCCTTCTTCGGCATCGTCGGCCTGAACGCGCACGCGCCCGTGGCGCTCCGCCAGGACTGATCCCGGCGAAGGCGATGGCCGGCCCCGGCCTTGAAACCGGGGGCTTCGGCCCCCATATCGGCCCGATGGAACAGTTTCACGGAACCACGATCATCAGCGTGCGCCGCAAGACCCCGGAGGGCGACCAGGTCGCCATCGGCGGCGATGGCCAGGTCACTCTCGGCAACATCGTCATCAAGGGCTCGGCCCGCAAGGTCAGGCGCCTGCATCACGGCAAGGTCATCGCCGGCTTCGCCGGTGCCACGGCCGACGCCTTCACCCTCTTCGAGCGTTTCGAGGCCAAGCTCGAGAAGCACCAGGGACAGCTCGCCCGTGCCGCCGTCGAGCTCACCAAGGACTGGCGCACCGACCGCGTGCTGCGGCGTCTGGAAGCGATGCTGGCCGTGTGCGACGCCACCACGTCGCTGATCATCACCGGCAACGGCGACGTGCTGGAGCCTCAGGACGGCATCGTCGCGATCGGGTCGGGAGGCGCCTATGCGCAGTCGGCCGCCAAGGCGCTGCTGGAGAACACCGACCTGCCGGCCGCCGCGATCGTCAAGAAGTCGCTCGAGATCGCGGGCGACCTCTGCATCTACACCAACATGCATCACACGATAGAGACGCTCTGACCTTGCCCACCATGTCCATGACCCCCCAGGAAATCGTCTCCGAACTCGACCGCCACATCGTCGGCCAGCCCCAGGCCAAGCGCGCCGTGGCCATCGCCCTGCGCAACCGCTGGCGCCGCCAGCAGGTCGAGGAGAAGCTGCGCGTGGAGATCACGCCCA
>JAKONL010000273.1 GCA_022701965.1 Burkholderiaceae bacterium
CGGGCGTCGTCATGGCCGGTGAAGGCGACGACGACGCTGGCCTCCTCGTCCGCGAGGGACTGCATGTCGCGGATCTGGCGCAGCGCGTCGAACCCGTTCATCACGGGCATCTCCAGGTCCATGATCACGAGGTCGGGACGTCGCTGGATCAGCGCATCGATCGCATCCCTGCCGTTGATCGCCCGGCGCGCGGTGACGTGTGCGGGCAGCCAGGTGGAAAGCAGCAGCCAGTTGTGTTCGTCGTCCTCCACGACGAGCAGATCGATCGGCGCCAGGGCGGCTCGCGCAACCGGCGAAGCGGGCGGAGGGTTCTGCGGAAGCGGCATCGTTGCAGCGGACGAGACCTTCCCGGCCGCCGGATGTGCGGGGCCGCCGGTGTCGCGTCTGAGTTCCAGAGTGAGGGTCGTGCCATTGTCGTTCGAGCTCGACATGCGCAGGTCCCCGCCCTGGGCGCGCGTGATCAGCCGCGCCGAATAGGTGCCGAGGCCGAGTCCGTCGCGCTTGCCGTGCGTCACGTACTTCTCGAAGAAGCTGTCCCGTATGGCTTCGGGCACGCAGCCCTCGTTGTGGATTTCCAGGCCGATGGCGAGGCCTTCCCTCACGTTCAGGCGCACCGTGGAGTGTTCCGGCGCCGCCTCCACGGCGTTGCGCACCAGGTTCTCGACCACCGAGGTGACGAAGACCTCGTTGCCGACGGCCGGATGCGGCCCGCATCCCCCGGCGAAGACGAGCGCGACGTTCTTGGTGCGCGCGTGCAGAGAGATGTCGGCCACCGCCCGGCGACCGATCTCGCCGAGATCCACGGTCTCCGGCACGAACCGGAACGTGCCTTCCTCCATCCGGTAGAGGTCGAGCGACATGCTCACGATCGCCAGCGCGCGCCCGGCGGTCCGCTCGATCGATGCCAGGAGCGCCTCCTCCGCATCCGACAGCGTGCGGCCGTCGCGCAGCATCGAGGCCGCCGCGGCGATGCTCTTGAGCGGCGATTTGAGGTCGTGCTGGGCAAGACGCTCGACCTCCTGGCGGGCGTGGAGCGCCTTCTTCGAGGCCTCGAAGTGCGCCGCGAGCTCCTGAGCCTGGGTGTCCAGCATGCGCTGGCTCTCGTACAGCGCGTTCTCCAGGTGGATGCGGTCGTCGAGGTCGACAAAGGTGGCGATCGTGCCGCACGCGGGCGAAGCCGGCTTCATGAACTGCGCACGGACCCAGGTCGCGCTGCCGTCCGAGCGCAGCAGCCGGCAGTCGCATGCCGAGTGCTGCGCGAGTTCGCCGGGCGAGGCCGCGGCCGCCTGCTTGTGTGCACGGGAAACCGCGAGGTGGTCGCCGGGGTGGAACAGGTCCAGGAGGCGCCAGGCGTTCGTCGTCTCGTCGGCGCGAAGCCGCGCCAGCAGTGTCGCGGGCATGCGCGCCACCTTGGTCTGGTCGTCGATCTCGATGAAGCCGATGCCCGATGCCTGGACGACGGTCGAAAGCCGCTGCGAGAGTGCGTGCCCGCGAACCTCGTGCCGGTCCTGGGCCATCCGGTAGAGCACGGTGGCGAGACCCGCAAACAGGGTCGCGCCGACCGCCTGCGCTGCGGCGGCCGATCCGCCCGTCGTCCAGGCCACCGTCGCGCTCGCGCAGACGCAGGCGGCGAGCACCAGGGTCATCGACGCCTGCGGCGTCAGGAACAGCACGACCGGCAGGGCCGGCACCCAGACCAGGGGAGCGGCGTACCGGCAGGCGGCCCAGGTCGTCCAGGCCAGTGTCGCCGCCACGATCAGTGCGTCGCTGCGGACCGGTTCGCGCGACGACGCGATCGAGATCAGCCGGAACGCGACCGCCAGTGCGATGCCGAAGCCCGCGACCATCGACGGAACGTCGCCGAGCACGACGGCCCATGCCGCGGCCAACGCGACGTGAAGAACGATGCAACCGGTCGCCAGCGCAATCAGCGCGTTGGCGGGCAGGCGTGCGAGAACGGATAGTCGATGCTGGGTCTTGAACATTCGAGGCACGTGGGATGGCATCCGTCATCGCCCGGGGCGATCGGTCGCAATGTGGATGGCGCCGGCGAACGCCAGAAACGGCGACACCAGCGCGCGGCAATCCGCCAATTTGGAATTCAAATGGATCTCTGCAAATGCGAGGGCTTATCGCGCGGCACGGCAATAGGTTTTAAACAACGTGTTCTGCGCTCTGCGACGAAGACGAAGGTTGCATCCTGATGGCGGCAATAAATCTGAACATATGTGAATAGAAATGGCTTGGCGGTGGACCGCCACGACATCATCCGGCCCGCGCTGAAGCCAGTCGAACATTTCCGCAGACAGGGATACGCCAATTGAGCGATGGAAGAAAACCATGAAGAAGAGTGAAGGAAAAAATCTGCGGAAATATGTTTCATTCGGCCATTTCGACGGATTGGCATTGATTGGCGTTCCCACTGCAAAAGGCATCGGCTTATTGCAATTCCGATTTGCTCGATTCGCCAAGCTGCCTGAGGCGTAGCCGCGTTCGCTGCAGCCGCGATATCCATGACGAGCCCGACCCCGACCCCGAGCCCGACTCCCACGCCGCGACCTCGGCCGCGGGTCGCGTTGTTCGCCCACACGCCGCGCATGCGCGAGTACAGCCGTCGCGCCCTGCGCCTGCTCGGTTGCGTGCCGCTCGTCTTCCTGGGCATCGAGGAATTCCTCAGGATGGGCACGCGCACCCGGGAACTCGCACTCGTGTTCCTGGAACATGCCGACGAGGACGACGACGAGACGCCGATGGATTTCGCCGACCGGGTGCGCACGGCCATCGGGAACGACCTGCCCATCGTCCACTCGTTCGCGGTGGCCTCGGGTGGCACGATTCCGGGCTTCCGGATCAACGACATGGTGCTGCCGGCGTCGCAGTCCTTCGCGCAGCTGTGCCGGACGCTGGCCGCCTTCATGCAGCGCCATGGGATCCCCACCACCGAGGTCCGCCTGATGTGGGGCGGTCACTGTTTCTGCGTCGAGTCGGGCAACGTCCATATCGGCCGCGACGTGGTGCAGCTCAGGCCCGAGGAGTTCGATCTCGCGCTGGAACTGTTCTTCAACGTCGGCACGCGGATCTCCCGCACCTGGCTGCGGACGATGGTGCCGGCGATGCAGACGTTGAGGCGACGGCCCACGGGTGTCGCACCCGATTTCGCCATCCTGCGGCTGCGCGACATCCTGAACCTCGAGCCCGTCTACGGCTGGGACCTCCAGGTCACGCCCGGCCTCAGCTGTCGTCTCGTCAAGGTCGACTAGCGGCGCGGGAGTCCACACGGAGGTGTGACAACATGACCTCCCGTCGTCCACTCCAGCCGCCCAGCATCATGAGAATCGCTCCCGTCGAACCCGGCTCGCGTCCCGAACTCGCCGAACTCGAGACCACCATCGCGCGACAGCGCGGCCGCGTCTCGCCCCTCTACCAGATGCTGCTGAACAGTCCGCCGATGGCGCACGGATGGGAGCAGCTGCTGACTGCCGTGCGCCGCAACAGTTCCCTGCCGGGCGTCGTTCGCGAACTGATCATCCTGCGCGTGGCCGTGCTCAATCGAGCGAGCTACGAATACGACGCGCACGTGCCGATCGCGCTGAAGGAGGGCGCGTCGCAGGCCGCCATCGACGCCATCGCCGATGCCGGGTCGATCGGCAGCGGCCTCGCCGACCACGAGCGGCTGCTCATCGAGCTGACCGACGTCATGACCCGCGACATCGAGGTGCCCGAGGCGCTGTTCGCACGCGTCGCTGCTGCATATTCGCCGCAGCAGACGATCGACGCGATGGTCGCCATCGGTGCCTACAACATGGTTTCGCGCTTCCTGGTGGCGCTGGAGATCGGGCACTGAGCCCGGTCAGCCGCCGTAGTGCTCCAGCGCCAGCGCCCGGAGCACTTCGACGGCGAACCGGCTCGGCCGCGTCGCCGGACGGGCCTTCGGCACCGCGAGCACGATGCGGTTGCGGATCGCCGGCGCATGGATGGACGCCGCGTGCAGCGGCTGCGGGTAGGTCCACAGACGCAGCGCGCTCTGCGGCAGCACGGTGTGCGATACGCCCCGCGCCACCAGCGACAGCATCGTCTGGACCGAGTCGACCTCCGCCACGATCCGCAGCGGCAGGCCGCGTGGCCGGGTCTCCCGCTCGAGCAGTTGCCGCAGCGCGTTCGGCCCGCTCGGCATCACGAGCGGGAGCGCCGCCATGTCGGCCAGCCGGATGCGGCGCGGCAAGGGTTGCGGGCCCACGAGCACCAGCGGCTCCCGCGCCAGCGTCTCCTCCTGGATCTGCGGCGAGGCCGGCGGATCGAACAGGATCGCGATGTCGAGCGAACCCGCCACGAGCCATTCGCGCAGCCGGATGCTCAGGCCCTCGACCACGCAGATCACCGCGTCGGGATAGCGCGCGCGGAAACGTTCGACCAGGTCGGCCGTGAGCACGTGCGCCACGCGCGGCGGCAGCCCGATGACGACACGTCCGTGCGGGCTCTCATGCCGGTCGCGCATGTCGGCGCGCGCGCGTTCGGTGAGCTCGGCGATGGCGCGCGCATGGCCCAGCAGCGCGAGGCCGGCCTCCGTGGCTTCGGCACCGCGGCCGGTGCGCACGAACAGCGCCTGGCCGACCTCCTGCTCCAGCAGCAGGACCTGGCGGCTGAGCGCCGGCTGCGACATGTGGAGCGCCGCCGCACCCCGGCTGAAGCTGCCCGCCTCGACGACGGCGACGAAATAGCGCAAGCGTGCGAGATCCATGGCCGCAGGTTTCCTCGATAGCTGATATCGGATCGAAGCATCGCACAGGCCGCGGGCGCCGTTCGACAATCAGCGTTCGACCCCCAAGGAGACGCACAGGAAATGACGACCGTCCAGACCTATCTCGCCGACCCCTCGGCGCCGAGGCTCGCTCTGCCCGCCGGTGCCTGCGACACGCACGTCCACGTGTTCGGGCCTGCGTCGCGCTTCCCGTTCTCCCCCGACTCCGCGCTCGTGCCGGCGGACGCGACCAAGGAGACGCTGTTCGCGCTCCACGCCATGCTCGGCATCCAGCGCTGCGTGATCGTGCAGTCGCTCGTCCACGGCTTCGACAACGACGTGGTGGAGGACGCCATCGCGGCCGGCGGCGGGCGCTACCTGGGCGTCGCGCTGGCGCGGACGAGCGTGTCGGATGCCGAACTCACGCGGCTCGCCGGCGCGGGCATCCGCGGCATCCGCTTCAATTTCATGCAGCACCTCGGCGCCTCCGCGGGCATCGACGAGGTCGTGGATTTCACGCAGCGCCTCGCCCCGCTGGGCATGCACCTCCAGGTGCATTTCGAGAGCAGCCTGATCCACACCTTGGCCGCACCGCTCGCACGCAGCGCGGTGCCGGTCGTGATCGACCACATGGGCCGCGTCGACGCCTCGCTCGGCGCGAGCGGTGCCGACTTCGTGGCGCTGCATGCCGCGCTGGAGAACCCGCTCTTCCGCGTCAAGGTCAGCGGCATCGATCGCGTGTCGCCCTTCGTCGATCGCGCGGACTACGCGCCGGGCATCGTGCTGGCGCGCCAGCTGGTCGAGGACTTTCCGACACGCTGCCTCTGGGGTACCGACTGGCCCCATCCCAATCATTCGCATGCGCCCGACGACGGTGCGCTGGTCGACGCGCTCGCGCTGATCGCGCCCGACGAGACGCTGCGCCGGCAACTGCTGGTCGACAACCCGCAGCAGCTCTACCGGTTCGAGGCATGACCGGCGCATCGTTCCAGCCGTCGGCCCGCCGGCTGGATGGCAAGGTCGTGCTCGTGACGGGTGCCGGCTCGGTCGGCCCCGGCTGGGGCAACGGCCGCGCGATCGCCGTGCGCTTCGCGCAGGAAGGCGCCTCGGTGTACGGCGTCGACCGCCACGTCGAACGCCTCGCCGAGACCGCCGCACTGGTCGCCGAGGCGGGCGGCGTGCTCGCCACCGGCGCCTGCGACGTGACCTCGGGCGACGCCGTCGAGGCGACGGTCGCGCAGTGCCTCGCGCGCTTCGGCCGCATCGACGTGCTGGTCAACAACGTGGGCGGGTCGGCGAAGGGCGGTCCGGTCGAGATGACCGAGGCGGTCTGGGACGCGCAGGTCGACCACAACCTCAAGAGCGTGTTTCTCGCCTGCAAGCACGTGCTGCCGCACATGCTGGCGCAGGGCGGCGGCGCGATCGTCAACCTGGCGTCGACCTCCGGCCTGCGCTGGACCGGATCGGCGCAGATCGCGTACGCGTCGACGAAGGCGGCGGTGATCCAGTTCTCGCGCGTGCTCGCGGTGCAGTACGCGGGGCAGGGCATCCGCGTGAACACCGTGGTGCCGGGCCAGCTCCATACGCCGATGGTCGAGTCGCGCCTGGCCGGCCAGCGCGCGGGCGGCGACGTGCAGGCATTGCTGCGCGAGCGGCAGTCGCGCATTCCGCTGCCGTTCATGGGCGACGGCCGCGACACGGCGGCCGCCGCACTGTTCCTGGCTTCCGACGAGGCGCGCTTCGTCACCGGCACCGAGATCGTGGTCGACGGCGGCATGTCGGTGCGCTGCGACTGACGGACCGCATTCACAAGCAAGGAGACAGGCACATGACGCCATCGGAGCATTTCTCGCGCAGGCTTTGCCTGCAGGTCGCCGCCGCGGCCGCCCTGGGGCTGGGCGGCCTGCCGGCCGCTTTCGCGCAGGACCGGATCACGCGCATCGTCGTCGCGTTCCCGCCAGGCGGCCCGGTCGATTTCGTCGCGCGCACGCTGGCCGAGCAGCTCGGCAAGGAGCTCGGGCGCCAGGTCATCATCGAGAACCGCGCCGGCGCCAACGGCACCATCGCGGCGGAGTACGTCGCGCGCGCCGCGCCCGACGCACAGACGCTGTGGCTCACCAGCGTGGGCGCGGTGGCGATCAATCCGTCGCTCTACGAGAAGCTTCCCTACGACCCGGCGCGGGACCTGACGCCGGTCTCGCTGATCGTGCGCAACGTCGAAGTGCTGGTGGTCTCGGCCGATGCACCCTACGCCACCGGCGCCGAATTCGTCGCCGCAGCGAAGAAGAGCGGCAAGCCGATGACGCTCGCCTCGTCGGGCACCGGCAGCGTGCCGCACCTGGCGATGGAACTGCTGGCCGATGCCGCGAAGACGCCGATGCTGCACGTGCCGTACAAGGGCGCGGCACCGGCCATCACCGACGTGATCGCCGGCCATGTCGACGGCTTCTTCGGCGACATCCCGGGGCTGCTGCCGTTCATCCGGGGCGGCAAGCTCAAACCCATCGGCATCGCGGCGGCGCGGCGCAATCCGATCCTGCCGGAGGTCAAGACCTTCGAGGAGATGGGCATCGCCGGTGTCGACTCGGACAACTGGTACGGCCTGTTCGCGGCCAGGGGCACGCCGGGCGACGTGCTGGAGGCGATGAACGGCGCGGTGCGCAGGTCGCTCGGGACCGAGAGCGTCCGCGCGCGGCTGCTGGCCTCGGGCGCCGAGCCCGCACCGTCGTCGCCCGCCGAACTGGCCGCGCTGCTCGCCCGCGACACGGCCAAGTGGTCGGCCGTGGTGCGGGCCAAGAAGATCAAACCCGACTGAAGGTGCACATGCGAAAAGATCTCCTGCTGCTCCAGATGAGCCTGGAACCCGGCGTGACGTCCTTCATCGATGCGGACTGCCGCGCCTTCGCCAGGGCGCTGTCCCTGGCGCACGCGGACGACATTTCGGTGCGTCGCGTCGCCGTGTCGCCCGACGCCGGGCGTGCGTACGTCTACCTCGATCCGGGGACCGCGGCGTCCGCGCTGGAGCCGACGCTGCTGGGCACCGACTTCGCGCAGTACAACCCGTGGGCCACGAACGTCCGCGTGTCCTGGCTCGAATGCCGGCTCGACATTCCCGGTGCGTCGCGTGGCAGGGCGGTGTCGTTCCACTACGTGGTCGAGATGGACCCCGACGCCGGCTGGATGCCCGAGATCTCGCGCTGGTACGACGCCGAGCATCTGCCCGGCCTCGCCGCGGTCGAGGGATGCGTTCGCGCGACGCGGTTCGTGAACCACGGCCACGGTCCGCTGTCGCTCGCCTGCTACGACCTCGTGTCGCGCGAGACGCTCGGCTCGCCGCCCTGGCTCGCCGTGCGTTCGACCTCGTGGAGCGACGTCACGCGACCGCACTTCATGAACACGCTGCGAACCATGTTCAGCGTGCCGCCGATGGTCTGAGGCCTCCGGTTTGCGCAGCGGGGCGCTCGCGTTGCGCGAGCCAGAACATCGGCAATGCCAGCACGGCGGCCGTCGCCAGCACGACGAACGCGAGCCCGAAGTTCTGGCCCTGGCCGACCAGAGCGTTGGCGAGGCCGGGGCTGACCGCCGCGCCGATCCCCTGCAGCGTCATCACGAAGCCCAGGGCCGTGTTGAAGCGGCCCGTGCCCTGCACGTAGCGCTGCACCATCAGCGGCGTCGCCACGCCCAGCACGCCAGCGGCGAGCCCGTCGAGGACCTGCACCGGGATGTTGTTCCACTGGCTCGTGAACAGGTAGGCCAGTGCGCCGCGCAACGGCAGCACCAGGATCGCCGCATAGACGAACCACGCGATGTCGAAGCGGCGGCTGCGCGAGACCCACAGCGCCACCGGAATCATCGTGAGCTGGGCGACCACGATGGCGATGCCGGTCCACAACAGCGGCGCCGAGTCGGCGACCGTGGCCGCGAGCCGCTGGTTGAGCAGCGGCAGCATCGCGGCGTTGCCCAGATGGAAGAGGGCGCAGGTCAGCGCGAAGAGAACGAGCGGACGGTTGCGAAACAGCAGCCGGATGGGCGCATGGCCGTGGCCGTCGGTCACGGCCGGCGCCGGGTCCTGCGGCTCCTCGCCGCGCGCGGCGTCGTGATCGATGTCGCGCGCGTCGATCGACAGCACGAACACCAGCATGCCGACCGTCATGGCCGCCATCACGGCGAGGATCCACGAGGCGCCCAGCAGGTGCGCCGCGAGACCCGCGCCGATCGCCGACACCATGTTGCCGCCGTGGCTGAAGGCCTCGTTGCGGCCCATCTGGCGCTTGAAGCCGGAGGACCGCGCGATGCCCAGCGTCAGCGCCGCCATCGTGGCGGCGAGCACGGCACCCGCCGCGCCGGTGACGACCTGCGAGGCGATCAGCAGCGGCCCCGACAGCGTCATGAACGCGACCGCGCTCGAGCCCAGCACGGCCAGCGCCGCGACCACCGTCATCGCGCGCTTGGCGACCGAGCGGTCGACCCAGGCGCCGGCCAGCGGCGTCGCGAGCACGGCGGCCAGGCCGCCCGCGGTCATCGTGATGCCGATCAGGTCCTGCCGGACATGGTTCTCCTGCAGGTAGGTGGCGAGGAACGGCCCGAGACCATCCCGGACGTCGGCCATGAAGAAGGCCAGCCAGGTCAGGGCCAGCAACGATGATCGACCGCGTGGGGACATGGTGTCGGCGCTCCGTGGATCGTTTCGGGCCGGGACGTTCAGTGCGCCGGGCCGACCGGTTCGCCGTTGACGCTGACGGCCTCGATCACGCGGCCCTTGCCGGTCGCGAGCCGCTGCGATGCGCCTTCGGCCTTGACCTTGTCGCCGACCTTCAGGCCGAGCTTTTCCAGGCCGTCGGGACGGGTGTGGATGAAGTCGCCGGTGTCGAGCACCACGCCGTTGGGTGCGCCGTGCTTGGCGTAGTTGAATCGCACCACCGTTCCGGCGACTTCACCGTGCGGATGCGCGGGCTTCGTCTCCTTGCCGTCGACCGCCGCCAGGCGTTCGAAGCGGTAGAGCGAATGGGCGGCGTCGCCCTTGGGCGAAGGCGGCGGTTCGGTGCCTTCGACCGTCAGCGACTGGCCGGCCTCGAGACTGCCGAGCTGGGCGAGCGTCGACGGATCGTGCGGATCGGCCACGAACTGCGTGGGCACGCCGTCGGTGTCGATCAGGAAGCCCTCGACCGCTCCCTTGGGGCTGTAGATCAGGTGCTGGAAGCGGCCTTCGACGGACCAGACATCGATGTCTTTTTCGGGTTTCGGATGTGGCATGGAATGCTTTCGTTGATTTGGGTTGTTCAAGGGGGAGAGGGGAATTCGGCGCGGCAGGACCGGCGATCAGGACGCCGGCATCGGAGGCACCTGGCCCGATGGCTGGGTCGGCATCGCCTGACCGGTCGGCGGCGGCGGTGCAGCCCGGCGGCTCTTGCCCTGGCCTGCGATCGGTGCCGGACCGCCGGGCGGCGGCGGTTCGCTGCCGGGTCCGGCGAACAGTTCTCGCATGTTGGCTTGGGACGTTCCCATCGCCGTGGCCTCGATCGCATTGCCGCTGGCACCGCGCGTACCCCAGCCGCGTGCCTCGACGGCAGCGCCCGGCGTCAGCGTGGCGGCGTAGGAGGCGCCGACATGGGGCGGGAAGCGGACGATGGTGCCGCTGTCGAGCAGCACGCCGCGAACGTCGCCGCGGTCGGTGTAGAGCAGGCGGTCGACGCGGCCGCTGGCGTTCATGGCGGTCAGGGCGCCGGGCTCGCGGGGAGCGCGCGGCTGCGCGCCGGCGGTCGGGGGCGTGTCGACCACACGGCGACCGCCATCCGGCATCGACAGACTCACGGCACGGACCACCGGCACGTTCGGCGCGCGCCAGCCATCGACCTGGACGTTGTCGCCGACCTTGAAGGCGGCCGACACGGCGGCCGACAGGTGTGGTGGAAAGCCGACCTGCGTACCGTCGTTCAGGAGCACGCCGTCGACGTCGCCGTTCGGATTGACGAGCCAGCGCTGGATCCGGCCGGTGACCACGGACGTGGCGCCGCCACGGTCCGACGGCGAGGCCGGCGTGCCGGCGACCGGCGGTGGGGGAGGCATTCCCGCAGCCCGCGGGGAGGTCGGCGGCGCGACGGTGGGGCCGGCGCCGGTGGCCGCATCGGGTGCGACCCGGGGTGCGGGCTGGGCGTGGGCGCCGGCCGCCGTCAGCGTCAGCGCGACGGCGATGGCCGAGAAGAGGGAAGAGGGACGAAAGCGGAAGTTCATGGCAGCTCCTGGTTGGATGCTTTTCTTACTCAAGCCGCGTGCCAGGGTCCGATGCCTTTGGAATCAACGACTTGCGCGTGTCGCGGTCCTGCCGGTGGATGCGAAGCGGACGCCTGCCTGTCCCATTCGCGGACAACTGTCCGGACGTCGGCGCGCAGCGATGTCATTCCGCGAGCCACGGACGGACCACGCCATTGGTCCACCCGAAGCCGTCCTGCAGCGGATACTCGCCGCCATCGCCGCCCGTGCAGCTGGCTGTCTCCGTCGGGCGCAGCGCGTACTTCTCCACCAGCTTGCCCTCGCGGTCGTAGACCTCCTGCACCGTGTCGAGCCAGCGACGCCGGATCTCCGAGGCGAGCGCGTCTTCGCCGTAGCGGCGCAATCCCTCCACCGCGATCCATTGCAGCGGCGCCCAGCCGTTGGGCCGGTCCCATTGTTCGCTGCTCTCGGTCTCGGTCGTCGCGAGGCCGCCGGGCGCGAGCAGCCGGCGCCGGACGGTCGCCGCGAGGGCCGAGGCCTGTTCCGGCGTCGCCGTCCCGGTGAACAGCGGCGTCACCGTCGCGGCGTTCAACGCGGTGCGCGGTCGTCCGTCCTGCCAGTCGTGGTCCAGGAACGCGCCGGCCTCCGCGTTCCACAGCCACTTGCCGATGCCTTTCGCCCGGGAGGCGGCCTGATCCTCGAACAGGCGCGCCTGCCGCATGTCGCCGATGCCGACGCTCAGCTGCGCGATCGTGGTTTCGAGCCGGTGCATCAGCGCGTTCAGGTCGACCGGCAGGATCCGCGTGGTGCGGATCGTCGAGAGCGCGTCGAGGCGGTCGGCGGACTTCGGGACACCGGGCGCGAGCCAGCGCGAGCTGAAGTCCCAGCCCGACTCCGCCGCGGCCCGCAGGTCGCGACAGACCTCGGCCGCCGGACGATCCGAACGCGAGGCGGTGTCGATGTCGTCGCGCCACGACTCCTCGCGCGGCGTATCGCGGTCGTCCCAGTAGCGGTTGAGCAGCGTGCCGTCCGGCAGGGCGACGACGCGGCGGTGCGCTTCGCCGGGCGCGAGCTTCGAGGCGCCATCCATCCAGAACGCATGCTCCCGCAGCAGCTGCGGCAGGTAGCGCGCCGCGCCCTGGCCCTTGCACGATTCGCACAGCTGCGTCATCAGCGCGAAGACCGGGGGTTGCGAGCGGCTCAGGTAGTAGGTGCGCGTCCCGTTGGGCACGTGGCCGTAGGTCTCGATGAGGTAGGCGAAGTTGTCGGTCATCGCATGCAGCAGCGCATGTTCGCCGCTCTCGGCCAGCCCGAGCATCGTGAAATACGAATCCCAGTAGTACATCTCCACGAAGCGGCCGCCGGGCACCACGTAGCGGTGCGGCAGGCGCAGCAGCGAACCCCGGTGCGGGTGATGCGACGGATGGCGGGTCAGCTCGCTCCAGAGCCCGTCGATGTGCTGCGCCATGGTCTGCCCGGGTTCCGGACGGTAGCCGGCCGCGGCGGCGTGCTGCGTGGCGAAGTGACGCTTGACGAACGTGCCGAGGTCGAAGTCCGGATCGTCCCGCGTGGCGCGGTAGTCGGCCAGGATCTCGTCGGGCGCCTTCAGCGGCGCGCAATCGACGAAGGCCTTGCAGTCCTCGAAGATGCGGGCGCTCTGCACCGCGACGAACAGTTCCTCGTAGCGGTCGGCGGGCGACCGGGTGTCGCTGGGCGGGTTTGCGGCCGCGGACGCATGGCGCGAGGCCGGTTCGGTGTGGATGCCGTTCTCGGCATGGGCGGTCGCGGGCGATGTCGGCATGGAGGTCCTGGGGCAAAGGCTGGAGCGTGCAGGACATGATGGCGTCGCGCATCACGCGCGGCTTCCAACGCAGGGGTCGCCCTGTCGAAGGACGGCGTCCCGCCGACGCGTCGGCGCAATGCGTCTCGTGCTTCCGATGCGCGCTTGTCCGGCAAGGCTTGCGCCGTCCGCCCGTCTTCGTCGTGGCCACCGCGCCCCGACAGTCGGAGCCTTTCGATCACAGGAACCCCGACATGAGCAACGCATCCCCCGTTCCCCCGGTGCTCGCCGGACAGCCCGCCCTGGTGACCGGCGGCGACTCCGGCATCGGCCGCGCGGTCGCGCTGGCGCTGGGCCGCGCCGGCGCTGACGTGGCCGTCAACTACCGCAAGAACCTGGAGGCGGCCGACGAGGTGGTCGAGCAGATCCGCGGCTTCGGACGGCGCGCCGTCTCGATCGGCGCCGACGTCTCGAAAGAGGACGAAGTCGAGGCGATGTTCGCGCGGGCGGTGGCCGAGTTCGGCACGCTGCATATCGTCGTGTGCAACGCGGGCCTGCAGCGCGACGCCGCCTTCCGCGACATGACCCTCGACGAGTGGAACAACGTGATCGGCGTCAATCTCACCGGCCAGTTCCTCTGCGCGCGGGCGGCGGTGCGCGAGTTCGCGCGGCGCGGCCTCGACGAGAACGTATCGAAGGCCGCCGGCAAGATCATCCACATGAGTTCGGTGCACGAGGTGATTCCCTGGGCCGGCCA
>JAKONL010000280.1 GCA_022701965.1 Burkholderiaceae bacterium
CCGGCGGCAGCTCGGCCGAAGTGGCCGGCGGCCTCACGCTGGCGGTGGGCCGTACGTGGAGCGTCTACGGCGAGGTCGGCCGGCTGTTCGCGACCGGCGGCGACGCCCGCGTGCGCAGCGCCGTGCAAGGGTCGATCGGCGTCAAGGCGCGCTGGTAGGCGGCGTAGGCAGCAGCTACGAATACGACGTGATGCGCGAGCCCAGCGTCACGATGCCGCGCGGCGTGCGCAGCGCGGCGACGAGGTCCGGCGCGCCCTGGCGCAGGCCCATCGAATCGAAGCCGATCGCGTCGAGTGCCGTGCGCAGGGTCTCGATGCGCGGATGCGACGCCTCGAGCGACAGCAGCGCGAGCCCGCTGTCGGGCAGGTCGTCGCTCGGATGGCGGGCGCCCCACTGGATCAGCGTGGGCAGCGCGCCGTAGAACAGCCGCTGGCCGTCGTCGCGCACGGCGATGCGCCATTCGAGCCGGCCGCCGCCGGTCGCGGTTGGCAGTTCGCGGGATGCCTGGACGACCGGACCGCGGTCGATGTGCAGCGGGTCGCCGGCCAGGGCGCGCACGGCGGCCTGCAGGTCGGGCACCGCGGCGACGACATGGATCAGGTGCGGCCCGTGGTGGGCGAGCGAGGCCTGCAGCGTGGCGTCGTCCAGATCGAACCAGCGCCTGAGCGGCGCGGCCCGCGTGGGATGCGCGGCGGGATCGATCGCGATGATCTCCAGGTAGGCGCGCGGGAAGGCCGGGCTCGCGATCGACAGCAGCCGGTTGTGCGTGCCCATCGACGCGTGCGCGCCGCCGGGCCCGGGGCTCACGCCGAGCGTCGCCTCGCACCACCGCACGCCTTCGTCCAGCGAGCGCGCCGCGACGACGAGATGGTCGAGGCGCGCGTTCACAGCGTCACGCGGCCTTCGATGCAGGTCACGACGTCGCCGCCGACCCAGGTTTGGCCGGTGGCGTCGCGCGCGAGGTGCACGCGCCCGTCGCGGCCGAGGCACTGTCCCTGTCCCGCGACATAGGACGCGGGCAGGTGGCCGTCCTCGATCAGCCATTGCGCGAGGCTCGCGTTGAGGCTGCCGGTCACCGGGTCTTCCTCGACGCCGATGCAGGACGCGAAGGCCCGCACCTCCAGTGCCACGGATGTGTCTTCGGACGGCAGCGCCGCCGCGCCCTTCGCACTGCCGGCGAAGGCACGCGCTTCGCGGTTCGAGCGGCCGATCAACGCGTTCGCGGCCGGCGCGACGGGCATCGCGGCGACGCCGACCTTCTGCCCGAGCGCCTTGAGCGCGCGGTGGTCGGGCGCCAGCGCCAGCACGGTATCGACATCGTCGAGCAGCAGGCCGAGCCACGACGTGCCGTTGTCCAGCAACTGCGCCGCCACGATCTGGCGCGCCTGCAGCCGGAGCGCGGCGGCGATCCGTGCCAGCTGGCTCGGGCTCGGCGCGCTGCGCGTCATCGCGGGCGCGGCGAACGCGAGCCGGTCGCCGTCGCGCCGGATCGGCACCAGACCGACATTGCACTGCTGCACGACCTGGCCGGGCGCCCGGGGCCGGCCGCCGGCGCGCAGCCACGCATGGCAGCTGCCGAGCGTCGGATGGCCGGCGAAGTCGAGCTCGCAGCCGGGCGTGAAGATGCGCACGCGGTAGTCGGCGGCCGGATCGGTCGGCGGCAGCAGGAAGGTCGTCTCCGACAGGTGGGTCCATTGCGCGAAGCGCTGCATCGCGGCGTCGTCGAGCCCCTCGCCGTCGAGCACGACGGCCAGCGGGTTGCCGCGGTACGGATGCGCGGTGAAGACGTCGACCTGCTGGAAGGGGCGGGACCGGGTCACTGGGGGTGTTCCTTGTTCATTCGAGGGGGAGGTCGAGCACGCCGCGCGCGGCCTGGCGCGTCCGGAGTTCGGAGAACCAGCGTTCGACGTTCGGCCATGCCGGGCGCGTGTAGGCGGTCGGCGGCAGGCCGAACCAGCGGTGCGCCTCGCAGCCGAGCGGGATGTCGGCCATGCAGAAGTGGTCGCCGAGCATGAAGCGCCGCTCCGCCAGGTGCGCGTCGAGCAGCGCGAACAGCGGCTCGGTGGCGAGCACCGAGCGCGCGATGACCGCGTCGTCGCGTTCGGCCGGCGGCGTGCGGATCCACTGGCGGAAGGCGCCGCCGCTCGCGGGGTTGAGCGTGGTCTGCTGCCAGTCCATCCACTGCTCGGCCTCGAAGCGGTCCGGCAGCGCGTCGGGATAGAGCGCCTTCGGCCCGGCGGGCGCACCGGGGGAATGACGGGCGCACAGGTAGCGCACGATCACGTTCGATTCCCACAGCGTGACGCGCGCCGCGTCCTCGCCGTCGTCGATGGCCGGCACCAGGCCGTTCGGATTGAGCGCCAGGAAGTCGGGCGTGCGGACGATGCCGAACCGGCCGCCGGCCTCGGTGCGCTGGAAGTCGAGCCCGAGCTCCTGCGCGCACCACACCACCTTGCGCACGTTGATCGAGCTGATGCGGCCCCAGATGTTCAGCATGTCCTGTCGCTCTCAGCCAGCGGCGAGTTCGCGCTGCACGCGCGCGGCGGCGTCGTCGGCCAGTTGCTCGCGCAGCGTCGCGGCCAGCGCGGCGACGGCGATGTCGATCTGCTCGACGCTCGCGGTCACGAACGACAGGCGCAGCGTGCGCGCGTCGCCGGTGCCGTCCGCGTAGAACGGTGCGCCGGGCACGAACGCGACGCCGCGCGCGATGGCCCTGGGCAGCAGCGCCGTGGTGTCGATGCCGTGGGGCAGACGCAGCCACAGGAACATGCCGCCGACCGGCGTGTCGAATTCCACGTCGAGGCCTCGCATCTCGCGCCTGAGCGCCGCGATCATGGCGTCGCGCTGGCGCTTGTAGAGCGCGCGGATCTCTGGCACGTGACGCGACAGGAAGCCGTCCTTCATGACCTCGACCACCATGCGCTGCGTGAAGATGGGCGTGTGCAGATCGTCCGCCTGCTTGGCCTGCAGCAATTTGCCGTAGATGGCCTTCGGCGCGACCAGGAAGCCCAGCCGCAGGCCCGGTGCCAGCACCTTCGAGAACGAGCCCAGGTAGATGCAGCCCTCGGGGTTTCGCGCGGTCAGAGGCAGCGGCGGCGCGGCATCGAACCACAGGTCGCCGTAGGAGTTGTCCTCGACGATCGGCAGGCCCGCCTGCGCGGCGGCGGCGGAGACGGCGGCGCGGCGCGCCTCGCTCATCGTACGGCCGGTCGGGTTCTGGAAATTGGGCAGCAGGTAGACGAAGCGCGCGGCTTCCTCGGCGCCGTCGCCGCGCGCCTTGGCGACCAGGTCGTCGACGACCACGCCGTCGCTGTCGCTGCGCACGCCCACCGGCACCGGCTCCATCGGCGAGAAGGCCTGCAGCGCGCCGAGGTAGGTCGGCATCTCCACCAGCACGCGGCTGCCGGGGTCGAGCAGCACCTTGGCCACCAGGTCGAGACCCTGCTGGGATCCGGTGGTGATCAGGACCTGCGCCGGGTCGACGTTCCAGGGCAGCATGTCGGCCACCGCCTGGCGCAGCGGCGCGTAGCCTTCGCTCGCGGCGTACTGCAGCGCGGCCGCGCCGTCGTTGGCCAGCACGTGGGCGCAGGCGTCGGCGAAGGCCGTGATCGGGAACGTCTTCGGCGACGGCAGGCCGCCGGCCAGGCTGACGATGCCCGGCTGCTCAGCGAGCTTGAGGATCTCGCGCAGTACCGAGGGGTTCATCTTCGCGGCCCGTGAGGCCATCTTCCAGTTCGTCATGCCATCTCTCCTTGAATATTGTGTTGGCTCGTCGATTGAACCAAAAAGCGCGCAACCGGTGCCTACACGCCGACCATCCAGGCGGCCGTCAGCACCAGTATTGCCGCCATCGCGCGGTTGAACCACAGCAGCCTGCGGCCGCGGGAGAGCCAGTCGCGCAGCAGCGCGCCGACCACCGCGTAGGTGAGATTGCTCGCGAAGCCGAACGCGAGCATCACGGGCGCGACGATCACGAAGCGTCCCGCCGCATCGGGCTGGCCGGCGATCCATCCGGCCACCACCGTGAGCGCCAGCAGCCAGCCCTTGATGTTGACGAACTGCAGCATCACGCCCTGGCCGAAGCCGACATCGAGCCGCGCGCCGTCGGCGGTGCCGAGCGTCGCGCTGCGGCCGAGCTTGAAGGCCAGCCACAGGAGATAGCCGATGCCCAGCGCCTTGATCGCCAGGCGCAGCGCCGGCGCCGCCACCACCAGCGCGCCGAGGCCGGCGGCGCACAGCGCGAGCAGCAGCGTCCAGCCGACCGGCACCGCCAGCACGAAACGCATGGCGCGCGGCAGGCCGCCGTTGGCCGCGAGGGCGGTGGAGAGCGTGGTGTTGGGCCCGGGAGAAAAACTCATCGCGGTGGCCAGCACCAGCAGCGCGGTGAATTCCTGCCAGTTCATGGCACACGACTGTAGACTTTCGACCATTACAGTGCCGGTACAGTCACCCGAACAAGCGGTGAATCTGTACCGGCGACCGCCTCGGCACAGATCGATCTCCTGGAGCACCGATGCTCACCCGAACCACCACCCAGTCCCTGACCACCCAGCTCGCCGAGCGCTTCGCCGAACGCATCCGCACGCGGCTGCTCGCGCCCGGCGCCCGGCTTCCCTCGGTGCGCGAGTGCGCGCGCCAGCAGGGCGTGAGCCCGCACACCGTGGTCGCGGCCTACGACCGGCTGCTCGCGCAGGGGCTGGTCGAGGCGCGGCGCCAGCGCGGCTTCTACGTGCGCGATTCGGCCGCCGCCGCGCACGACGGGCCGGTACCGGATCCGTCCGGTACTTCCGGGACGGCCGTGCGGTCGGCGTCGACCGCGGTGCCGGCGGTGTCGACGCTGCCGCGCATCCCGGCCGACGCCAGCTCGCTGATCCGCGGCATGTTCCACCGCCAGAGCGACAAGCCGCAGCCCGGCATGGGCGTCTTTCCGCCCGACTGGATGGACACCACGTTCATGCCGACCTCGCTGCGGCGCCTGACCGGCACGCGCGCGCTGCAGGAGCTCTCCCTGCAGTACGGCGAGCCGGCCGGAGATGCCGCGCTGCGGAGCAGCCTCTCGCGCAAGCTGGTCGCGCTGGGCATCCCGGCGGCGCCCGACCGGATCGTGACCACCATCGGCGCGACGCATGCGCTCGACGTCGTCAGCCGCACGCTGCTGCGCGC
>JAKONL010000304.1 GCA_022701965.1 Burkholderiaceae bacterium
GCGCTCGAGGTAGTAGAGGTCGTCATAGGCATGCGCGATGGTCGTGCCGGCGACGACGACGCCGTGGTTCGCGAGGAACGCGACGTCCTTGCCCTGCATCGCGTGGGCGATGCGCTCGCCCTCCGAGTCGTCGAGCGCGACGCCGTTGTAGGTGCGGTCGACGGCGATGCGGCCCATGTAGCGCATCGCGTTCTGGCTCAGCTGCGGATCGATCGCGCCGTCGACGGTCAGCGTCAGCGCCGTCGCGTACGGCATGTGGCAGTGCAGGACCACCGCGTGGCCGGTGATGCGGTGCACCGCGCCATGGATGAAGAGGGCGGTCGGCTCGACGCGATGGCGGCCGGCCAGCACCTCGCCGCGCGTGTCGATCAGCACGATGTCGTCGGCGCCGACCTCGCTCCAGTGCAGGCCGCGCGGGTTGATGAGATAGCGGTCGGGCGTGCCGGCGTCCTCGGGCAGCACGACGCTGAAATGGTTGCAGACGCCCTCGGCCAGGCCGTGGTGGGCGGCGGCGCGCAGGGCCAGCGCGAGGTCCTCGCGCAGCTGCCTGACGGCGGGGCTCGCGTACTGGGCCGCGGGGTCCGCGCCGGTGAAATGGCTCATGTCGTTCATGTCGATGACTTCCTTCAGGCTCGCACGCTGCCGGTCCAGGCGGCGACGAACTTCAACGCGTCCTCGCGCACCGCGTCCGCGGTCTTGGCAGGCTTGTAGATTGCCGAGCCGATGCCGAAGCCGGTGGCGCCGGCCGCGCGCCAGTCGTCCATGTTCGACGGCGTGATGCCGCCGACGGGCATCAGCGGCGTGCCCCCGGGCAGCACCGCGAGCCAGGCCTTGACGACCGCCGGCGATGCGGCCTCGGCCGGAAACAGCTTGAGCCCGCTGGCGCCGGCGGCGAGGGCGGCGAAGGCCTCGCTCGGCGTCGCGACGCCGGGCAGGGCGATCATCCCCAGGCGCACCGTCTCGACGACCACCTCCGCATTGAAGTTGGGCGACACCACCAGCGTGCCGCCGGCCGCGTGCACGTCGCGGACCTGCTGCGCGGTCAGCACGGTGCCCGCACCGACCATCGCGCCGGGGAAACGCTCGCGCATGAGCGCGATGCTCTCGAGCGGCTGCGGCGAATTCAGCGGCACCTCCAGCAGGCGGAAACCGGATTCGACGATCGCGTCGCCGACCGACGGCGCCTCGGCGGGCGTCAGGCCGCGCAGGATCGCGATCAGCGGGAGGTGGCCGAGGGCGGCACGGAAAGTGTCTGCGTGGGTCATGGATCGTTTCGTGATGGGGCCGACATGGCGTGAGTCGGTGGACGTCGGCGTCAGTCCGCGCCGGGCATGAAGCCGCGCAGCGCATGCAGGCCCGCCCAGGTCGCCTCGGCGCCGAGCGTGCGGCTTTCGATACCGTCCGCACGCAGCGCCATGGCATAGCGCTCGGTGAGGCGCGGCGCGCCGACGAGCACCACGGGACCCTCGGTGCGCAGCGCCTGCGCGCGCAGTTCCTCGCCGATCAGGAGGCCCGAGAGGTAGCTGGCCAGCGGTCCGGCGCGCATGCGTTCGAACAGCGCCAGCGTGCGTGCGCCGAAGGCGTTGTGCAGTAGCCCGCGGCCGTTGCGCGACCGCGCCAGGCCCTGCAGGAACGCGGCTTCGTCGAGCGGCGCTGCCGTGTCGATGGTGCGCGCGAGGATCGAGTGCGTGCCGAGCAGCGCGTAGAACTCGCCCGTCATGAAGGTGCGGAAGCCCGCCACGCGGCCGTCGGCCACGCGGACCCACTTGTTGTGCGTGCCGGGCAGCACGAACAGGCCGTCGCGCACGCCGGTCAGCGCGACGGCGCCGAAGATCTGCACCTCCTCGCCGCGCATGACGTCGGGCACGCCGTCGTCCTCGTCGACGAGTCCGGGGACCATCGCGATGCGCGGCGCGACTATCACGATCCTCGCGGCGACATCGGCCAGGCCGGCGGGACAGGCGCAGTAGGGCGCCTCGAGCCAGCCCTGCCTGCTGCCGGCCATGCCGGAGATCAGGCAGCGGCTGCCGGCGGCGGCCATCCAGTGGCCGAAGAGCTCGTCGAACACCGCCGGGAAGCCGCCCGCTGCGACGGTCAGGATGCCGCGCGGCGCGCTCGTCTCCTCGAGGACGCGACCGGCCGCGTCGAGCAGCGCGCCGCGCAGCGAACTCGTGCCCCAGTCGACCGCGAGCAACGGCGTCGAGGACGACGGGGCGGTGGACATCTCGGAGGCTGCGGGCGGTGCGTTCATCGGCGGGATATCGGCGTGGAGAAGCAGGGTTTGCCCTGCGGAAAGCGCGAATCAATGGTCATATGATAAGCGCGGCGACCGGCCAGCCAGCGAGGGTTTTCGCTGTGGAACGGCGGTCGCGCAGGCTGCTTCGACCCCGATCCGAAAGAGACGATTCCCATGACTTCCACATCTCCGACCGACGGCAGGCGCCGTCGGCGCGTCCTGCAACTCATGGGCGCCGCCATCCTGCCGCTGCCCTTCGCGCTGCATGCCCAGACCTATCCCGGCAAGCCGGTCGAGCTCGTCGTGCCGGCCTCCGCGGGCGGCGGCACCGACGCTCTCGCGCGCGGCTTCGCGGAGATCGTCAAGAAGCACCTGCCGCAGCCGCTGATCGTCAACGACAAGCCCGGCGCCAGCGGTGTCGTCGGCATGAGCGACGTGCTCAACGGCAAGCCCGACGGCTACAAGGTCAGCGTCGTGATCGCCGAACTGGTGATCCTGCCGCACCTCAACCTCGCCAAGTTCAGCTATGCCGACTTCGCGCCGGTGGCGCGGCTCAACGCCGACCCGGCCGCCGTCACGGTGCGCGCCGACGCGCCCTGGAACACCATCGAGGAGTTCCTCGCCGCGGCCAAGGCCAAGCCCGACGAGATCCGCGTGGGCAACTCGGGCAACGGCTCGATCTGGCACCTCGCGGCCGCGGGCCTGGAGGACAAGGCGGGCGTCAAGTTCAACCACGTGCCCTACCAGGGCGCCGCGCCGGGCGTGGTCGCGCTGCTCGGCGGGCACATCGACGCCGTGGCGGTCAGCCCGGGCGAGGTCGCCGCGCACGTGCAGGGCGGCAAGCTCAAGATGCTCGCCGTGATGGCCGACCAGCGGCTCAAGGCGTTCGACAAGGTGCCCACGCTCAAGGAACGCAAGATCGATCTGTCGATCGGCACCTGGCGCGGCCTGGCCGTGCCCAAGGCCACGCCGGCGGACGTCGTGACCGTGCTGCGCGACGCCACGCGCAAGGCCGCCGCCGATCCCGCCATGGCGCAGGCGCTGGAGAAGCTCAATCTCGGCTTCGCCTACGAGGACGGCCCGGAATTCGGCCGGACGATGCAGCGCGACCACGACTACTTCATGCAGCTCATTCCCAAGCTGGGCATCCGCACATGACCGACACGACCGACACGACCGACAAGACCGGCATGAAGCAGGACGACCGGCCCGAGGTGCTGGTCGTCGCGGCGCTGATGCCGTGGCTCATGGAACGCCTGCACGCCGGCTACCGCGTGCACGACCGCTCCCATCTCGACACCGCGTCCGAAGAAGCCCGCACGGCCTTCGAGGCGGCGGCGCCCCGCATCCGTGCCATCGTCGCCAACGGCGAGGCCAAGGTGCCGCGCGCGCTGCTCGAGCGCCTGCCGGCGGCCGAGATGATCTCCGTCTTCGGCGTCGGCTACGACGGCGTCGACGTGCCGGCCGCCAGCGAACGCGGCATGCCGGTCACGAACACGCCCGACGTGCTGACCGACGACGTCGCCGACCTGGGGATCGCGCTGCTGCTGGCGATCGCGCGACGCGTGCCGCAGGCCGACCGTTTCGTGCGCGAAGGGAAGTGGCTCAAGGGACCGCATCCGCTCGCGCGCAAGGTCACCGGCGCGCGGCTGGGCATCGTCGGCATGGGCCGCATCGGCCAGGCGATCGCGCGGCGGGCGCAGGCCTTCGACATGCAGATCGCCTACACCACGCGCACGCCGCGCGACGACGTGCCGTATCGCCACTATCCCGACGCCGCCGCGCTCGCGGCCGAGGTCGATTTCCTGATCGTCATCACGCCCGGCGGCGAAGCCACGCGCGGCCTGATCGATGCCCGGGTGCTGGCCGCGCTCGGGCCCGACGGCTACCTCGTGAACGTGGCGCGCGGTACCGTCGTCGACCAGCCGGCGCTCGTCGCGGCGCTGCGCGAGGGGACCATCGCCGGCGCCGCGCTCGATGTCTTCATCGACGAACCCAACGTGCCGCCGGAGCTGTTCGCGATGGAGAACGTGGTGCTCACGCCGCACATGGCGAGCGGCACGCGCCAGACGCGCGAGGCCATGGCGCAGCTCACGCTCGACAACCTCGACGCGCACTTCGCCGGCAGGCCGCTCCTGACGCCGGTCCCCGGCTGAACCGCAGTACGGCGCGTCGATGGGCGGGGCGAAGAACTTCCATGGCCACACGGTCGACCTGCTCGGTGAAGCCGTGATCTCCGGACGCTACGCCATCGGTGCGGCCCTGCCGTCGGAGCCGGTGATGTGCGAGGAGCTCGGGGTGAGCCGCACGGTGGTGCGCGAGGCCGTCAAGGCGCTGGCCGCGAAGGGCCTCGTCGTGACCGGACCGAAGCTCGGCACGCGCGTCCTGCCGTCCGATCAATGGAGCTGGTTCGATCCGGACGTGATCACGTGGCAGGCGCGCGTGGGGCTGTCGGCCGATTTCCTGCGCGACCTCCAGGACCTGCGACGCGTGGTGGAGCCCGCGGCGGTGCGGCTGGCCGCCGAGCGCGCGAGCGCGGCCGACATCGCCGAGATCGAGGCCGCCTACGCGGGCATGAAGCTCGCCGTCGACGACGGCGGCGACTACGTCACCTTCGACCTGCGGTTCCACCACGGCCTGCTGCGCGCCGCCGGCAACCGCATGCTCACGCAGATGAGCAAGGCGCTCAACGCGCTCCTGCGGACCAGCTTCGAGATCTCCACCGCGCGCCGCGACGGACCGCGGCGTTCGCTGCCGCTGCATCGCGCGGTGCTGGACGCGGTGATCGCCCACGATCCGCAGGCCGCCGAGAACGCGGTGGTGCGGCTCATCGAAGGTGCGCGCGCCGACATCGAGGAGGTGCTCGCCTCCCGCCGCCGGCTGCCGCGCCTGAGCCGCCCGCCGCCGCAGCTCAAGCGCGACGTGCAGCGCGTCGTCTGAAACCGCGCGACTAAGCGTTAACACGGCTTATTCGGCACCCCGCTTTTACCTACGCTCTCGGCTCGAGACCAAGACTTCACAACGGAGACAGCAACAATGAAATTCAAGTCGCTCATCACGCCCGTCCTGCTGGCAGCGGGGCTCATCGCCTCGGGCCAGTCGATGGCGCAGGAGAAGCTCACCGTCTGGTGGGTCAAGGGCTTCTACAAGGCGGAGGACGACGCGCTCTTCGCGGCGATCAAGAAGTTCGAGGACAAGCACAAGGGCGTGAAGGTCGAGCTCTCGCAGTACCCCATCCAGGACATGATCCCCAAGACCGTGTCCGCGCTCGATTCCAGCAATCCGCCCGACGTCGCCTACTCGGACGTCTACGACTTCCAGGTCACGGGCAAGTGGGCCTTCGACGGCAAGCTCGAGGACCTGAGCAGCGTGCTCTCGCCGATGCGCGCGCGCTTCGCGCCGAACACGCTGGAGACCACGTTCCTCTACAACGACAAGGACAAGACGCGCGCCTACTACGCGTTCCCGATCAAGCAGCAGACGATGCACATCGAGTACTGGCTCGACATGCTCACCGAAGCAGGCTTCAAGGAGTCCACATCCCGACCGACTGGAAGGGCTACTGGTCGTTCTGGTGCGAGAAGGTCCAGCCCGCGAGCCGCCAGAAGTCGGGCAAGCGCACCTTCGGCATGGGCATGCCGATGGGCGTGGATTCGAGCGATGCGTTCTACTCGTTCCTGACCTTCATGGACGCCTACAACGTCAAGCTGGTCAACGACAGCGGCAAGCTGCTGGTCGACGACCCGGCGGTGCGTGCCGGGCTGATCGGCGCCATGACCGACTACGTCGCGCCCTACCAGAAGGGCTGCACGCCGCCGTCCTCGACCAGCTGGAAGGACCCGGACAACAACGTCGCCTTCCACAACAAGACGACCGTGCTCACGCACAACGCGACGATCTCGATCGCCGCCAAGTGGCTCGACGACTCCAACAACGCGTCGCTCACGCAGGAGCAGCGCGACGAGGCCAGGAAGAACTACACCGAGCGCATCCGCACGGCCGGCTTCCCGAGCAAGCCCGACGGCAGCAAGATGGTCTACCGCACGGCGGTGAAGACCGGCGTGGTGTTCAAGGACGCCAAGAACAAGCAGCGCGCCAAGGAGTTCGTGAGCTTCCTGCTGCAGGAAGAGAACCTGACCCCGTACGTCGAGGGCTCGCTCGGCCGCTGGTTCCCGGTGACGAAGGAGGCACAGGGGCGTCCGTTCTGGCAGGCCGATCCGCATCGTCGCTCCGTGTTCAACCAGTACGCGGCCGGCACGGTGACCTTCGAATTCACCAAGAACTACAAGTTCACGATCCTGAACAACGAGAACGTCTGGGCCAAGGCGATGAGCCGCATCGTGACCGACAAGGTGCCGGTGGACAAGGCGGTCGACGAGATGATCGAGCGCATCAAGGTCGTCGCACGCTGACCGGAGGGCATTGCCATGAGTTCCATCGCAACTTCACCTGACGCGGGCGGCATCCCGGGCGGCGGCACGGCACTCGGCCGGGTCAAGCCGTCCGCCGTGTTCACGCGCTGGGAGCTGTGGGGCACGCTCATGGTGCTGCCCTACCTGCTGGTCTTCCTGGTGTTCGTGCTCTACCCGGTGGGCTACGGACTCTGGCTCGCGCGCCATCCCCAGAGCTACGTGAAGCTGGCCGAGGACCCGATCTTCTTCCGCTCGCTGATCAACACGGTCGTGTTCCTCGTGATCGCCATCAACGTGAAGATGCTGGTGGCGCTCGTGCTGTCGGGCTTCTTCGTGCAGTCGCGCTGGTGGATCAAGATCGTCTCGGCGATCTTCATCCTCCCGTGGGCGATGCCGTCGATCCCGACCATCCTCTCGATCCGCTTCATGCTGAACCCCGAGTGGGGCGTGATCAACCAGACCATCTTCCGGCTTACCGGCGCCGACGGTCCGAACTGGCTCAACGACCCGACGCTCGCGCTCGGGTTCTCGATGCTGGTGCACATCTGGAAGTCGCTGCCGTTCTGGACGCTGATCCTGCTCGCGGGGCGCCTGGCCATCCCGGCCGACCAGTACGAGGCGGCGTCGGTCGACGGTGCGACCTCGTGGCAGAAGTTCCGCTTCATCAGCTGGCCGTCGCTGCGCACGCTGTTCCTCACCTCCACCATCCTGTCGATGATCTGGACGCTGGGCGACTTCAACAGCGTCTACCTGCTGACCGGCGGCGGTCCCGCCGACCTCACGCACGTGCTCGCGACGCTGGGCATCCGCTACCTGAGGCTCGACCAGGTCGACCTGTCGATGGCGTCCATCGTCGTCGCCATGCCGCTGGTGCTGCCGCTCGTGTATTTCATGATGAAGAGGCTGTCGAAATGACGCGGATCAAATGGAAGGCGGTGGCGACCGAAGCCAAGCTGCTGCTGATCGGCATCCCGGTGCTGATCTGGACGCTGATCCCGATCTACCACATGGTGCTGTTCGCGATCTCGTCGAAGGACTCGGCGACCTCGGGCAACCTGTGGCCCGCGAACCCGACGCTGAACAACTTCGCGATCGTGTTCCAGCAGAAGCATTTCTACCTGAACCACTTCTGGACGCAGCTCGGGAACTCGCTGTTCATCGCCGTGACGGTCGGCGCGCTGACGCTCTTCGTCGCGACGACGGCCGCCTTCGCGATCAGCCGGCTGCGCGTGCGCGGCGGCCGCACGGTGATGAACCTCGCGCTCTTCACGTACTTCATCCCGGCCGCGTTCCTGGCGGTGCCGATGTACAAGACGATGGGCAACTACGGGCTGCTCAACAGCCAGTGGGCGCTGATCCTCGCCATGGTGACCATCGCCTCGCCGTACTGCATCTGGGTGCTCAAGCAGGCCTCCGACAAGCTGCCCTACGAGCTCGACGAGGCCGCGCGCATGGACGGCGCTTCGCCGCTGCAGCTCTTCCGCATGGTCTACATCCCGCTGATGGTGCCGTCGCTGGTGGCGGTCGGGACCTATTCGCTGCTGCTGGCCTGGAACGAGTACCTGTATGCGTTCCTGCTGCTGTCCAACGACCGCAGCGTGACGCTGGCCGTCGCGCTCGGCAGCTTCCTGTCGGCCGACGACTCGCCCTGGGAGCTGCTGATGGCCACCGGCCTGATCTACGCGCTGCCGCCGGCGGCGATCTACTACACCTTCAAGCGCTACATGGTCGGCGGCCTCACGGCCGGCGCCGTCAAGAGCTGACGTCGAAAAAAGCAAGGCAGGAAGCTTCCTTCATGGCAACCGTATCGTTTCGCAAAGTCCAGAAATCCTTCGGCAAGGTGCCGATCATCCGGGGCCTGAGCTTCGACATCCTCGACGGCGAATTCGTCGTACTGGTCGGGCCATCGGGCTGCGGCAAATCGACGCTGCTGCGCATGCTCGCCGGCCTCGAGGCGATCAGCGGCGGCGAGATCCTGATCGACGACCGGGTGGTCAACGACCTCGAGTCCAAGGACCGCGACATCGCGATGGTGTTCCAGAGCTATGCGCTCTATCCGCACATGACCGTCGGCGAGAACATGGCTTTCAGCATGCGGCTGCGCAACGCCGACAAGGCCGATACCGAGGCGCGCGTGGATCGCGCCGCGAAGATCCTCGACCTCGGCGCGCTGGTGCACCGCTATCCGCGCGAGCTGTCGGGTGGCCAGCGGCAGCGCGTGGCGATGGGCCGCGCGATCGTGCGCGACCCCAAGGTGTTCCTGTTCGACGAGCCGCTGTCGAACCTCGACGCCAAGCTGCGCGTGGCGATGCGCGCCGAGATCAAGGCGCTGCACCAGCGCCTGAAGACCACCACCGTCTACGTCACGCACGACCAGATCGAGGCCATGACCATGGCCGACCGTATCGTCGTGATGCACGACGGCATCGTCGAGCAGATCGGCACGCCGCTGGAGCTCTTCGACCGTCCGACGAACCTGTTCGTCGCGCAATTCATCGGTTCGCCGTCGATGAACGTGCTCGCCGGCACCGCACGCCACGCGCACGGGCGCCCCTGGGTGGAGGCACAGGGCGCGCACTGGCCGCTGCCGATCGGCGCCCGCGTGACCGAAGGCCAGGCCGTGCACTATGGCGTGCGGCCGACCGACCTGGTGCTCTCCGCGACCAGCGAAGGCATTCCGGCGCAGGTGGTGGTGGTGGAGCCGACCGGCGCCGAGACCGAGCTGCTGCTGCAGGTCGGCGACGAGAAGATCGTGCTGGTGATGCACGGCCGGGTCGACGTGAACCCCGACGACACGGTGTACCTCACGCTGAATGTCGACAAGGCGCACGTCTTCGACAGCGCCAGCGGCGCGCGGCTCGACTGAAAGCCGGGCCATGGCGCAACTGTCCGCTGCCGAGGTCTCGCAGTACCGCGACCAGGGCTACGTCATCCCCGCCTTCAGGCTCGATTCCGCGCGCGTGACGGCGATGCGCGAAGCGCTCGACGCGCTGATCCGCGACAACCCCGGCGTGCGGCCCGAGAAGCTCGTTTCCGCGCACGTCGAGGGCGACAACGGCGAAGGCGTGCGCGGCAGCCGCGCCTTCCTCGATCTGGCGATGGACCCGGAGATCGTCGAACTGGTGTCCGGCGTGATCGGCGACGACGTGATCCTCTGGGGCTGCCACGTGTTCTGCAAGCCGGCCGGGCAGGGCTTCGAGACGCCGTGGCACCAGGACGGCCACTACTGGCCGATCCGGCCGCTGGCCAACTGCACGGTCTGGGTGGCGCTGGAGGAATCGAGCCGGGCGAACGGCTGCCTGCGCGTGATCCCGCGCTCGCATGCCGGCGAAGTGCTGCATCCGCACCTGCACGAGGACCGCGACGACCTGACGCTCAACCAGCGCATGGCCGCGGGCAGCTTCGACGAGGCCGAGGCGGTCGATCTCGAACTCGAGCCGGGCCAGATGTCGATGCACGACGTCTACATGATCCATGGCGCGAAGGCCAACACGTCGGACCGGCGACGCACCGGCGTCGCCCTGCGCTACATGCCCGCGAGCTCGGTGTTCGAGCGCGACCTGCGACCGGCGGACGGCAAGACCGGCGTGGCGGTCGATTTCGCGCGCCGGCCGTTGTGGCTGCTGCGCGGCACCGACCGCAGCGGACGCAACGACTTCGAGACCGGGCACCGGCGGCCCTAGCCGGGCCGGCCGGGCTACGCGCTCAGTCGAAGTTCAGGATCACCTTCATCGCCTGCGAGCGGTCCGCCGCCAGCGCGAAGGCGCGCGCCGAGTCGCGGTAGGAGAGCGTCGCCGAGATCAGCGGCTTCACGTCCACCAGTCCCTTGTTCAGCAGTTCGACCGCGACCGCGAATTCCTCGTGGAAGCGGAAGGCGCCGCGCAGTTCGAATTCCTTCGCGACGATGGTGTTGATCGGCAGCGTCATCTCGCCGCCGAGGCCGACCTGCACGATGATGCCGCGCGGGCGCAGCGCGTCGAACGCGCCTACCAGCGCGCGGCCGTTGCCGCTGGCCTCGAACAGCACGTCGAAGCTGCCCTTGTCCTGCGTGAAGCGCGCGAGCCCGTCGGGCGTCTCGGCGACGTTCACGACCTCGTCGGCGCCGACCTTGAGCGCCTTGCCGAGCGTGTGCGCGCCGACGTCGGTGGCGACGATGTGCGAGGCGCCCGCGCGCCGCGCCGCGACGATGGTGTTGATCGGCAGCGTCAT
>JAKONL010000306.1 GCA_022701965.1 Burkholderiaceae bacterium
GGAACAGCTTGAGTCAGGGCATCGCCGCGGACTCAGAAGTCGACCAGGCTCAGCCCGACGGTCAGCACCGTGCGCTTGCGGTTGTAGTCGACCAGCGTGTCGCCGTAACCGTGGAAGAGCTGCGTATGGAAGCGCAGGTTGCTGGTGACCGGGTTGCCGATGGCGCGGAACCATTCGAGCCGCAGCGACCCGCGGCCGTCGCTGCGCAGGTTGTTGCGCACGGTGGCGCCGAAGGTGTTGTTGCGGTCGTAGTTCCAGCGTGCGATCACTTCGGCGCGTCCGATGAATTTGGCGATGTCGGGGTTGTCGTCGTCGTCGTCGGACTCTTTCCATCGGTCCCAGACGCGCGCGGCCACGGTGAAGCGGTCGTCGAGTTCGGCGCCGGCCATCAGGTACGTGCGGTTCCAGCTGCGCGACAGCGGCAGCGCCTGGCCGTTGGACTGGTGCGCGACGCCGACGCCCGCGTAGCGCCAGCGCCAGCCGCCCGGCAGCTTCAGGTCGACCGGGTACACATACATCATCTCCGGCTCGTGGTCGGTGGTGCGGAAGGGCCGCGACAGGTCGCCGTTGAAGAGCTGCCAGGTCGACTGCTGCGTGTAGCCGAACCACAGCGAGTCCTTGCGCTGCGGGTCGTTGGCGGTCAGGAGCCCCTGCGCGAGCTTGGTCCGTACCGACAGGCCGATGCGCATCTCGTGGGACTGGTAGTCGGTGGCGGTACCGGTGTGATCCGCGGCGGGCGACGTCGGTGTGTCGGGCCGATGCGTCGCGGCCGAGACCGCGACGGTCAGCGGCCGGTAGCCGCGGAAGCCGAAGGTGCCGCAATCGCTGCCTTCCTCGAGTTCCCAGAAGCGCGAGAGCGTGGAGTACTGGCGGTCACGGCAACCCTGCTCGGGGACGACCGCGGCGACGTGCGGGGCCGGCATGCCGGCGTCGACCGGCGGCGGTTGCGTGCTGGCGAGCGCCGGCGGCGCGCTCGGGATCGCCGCCACCGGCAACGCCTGCTGCTGCGCCCAACGGTCGAAGCAGGCCAGGCGGGCCTCGCCGCTGTCCGCCAGGCGCTGGCACTGCTGCCATCCGGGCGCCGCGTCGGCCAGCGGGCTCGCCGATGTTTCGGCCGGCTGGGCCTGCACGCCGCAGGCCGCGCCGAGCGCGAGCGCTACCGTGCCGAGCGCGAAGCGCTGCCGGCGCGTCATGGTGCGACCTTGCGCAGCACGAAGCCCTGCACGCTGTCGTCGTTCGAATTTCGCCATGTTCCCTGGAACTCCTTGCCGCATGATTCTTTTTGCAGGTCGCCGGACCAGACCGCGCTGATGCGCTGTCCGTCCTGCGATTCGTCGAGCGTGAGCTGTCCGGCGTCGTCGACGTCGCCCGAGAGCTGCGCGGTGACGCCGTCGCGCACGATGGTGCCGCGCACGCCGCCGTCGTATTCGGGATGTCTCGCAAGTTGCACGCCCGCGCTCGGACCGCCGTCGAAGCGTGCCTCCCAGCGGCCGTAGAGCGCCTGCACGGGCAACTCGGTCGCTTCCTGCGGACAATCCTGCGCGCTCGCGGGAAGGGCGCAATACATCGCGGTGGCGACTGCCGCCACGAGCAGCGAACGGATCGAGGGAAACGAGCCGCTCATGACCGCGCCGCGGCCGCCGCCGAGCTCGCGGCCTGCGCCGCCACCGCGTTGTCCTGCACCTTGCGCGCGAACTCCGCGCGCAGTGCCTTGAGCTTCTCGCGCGGGTCCTCCTTCGTCGTCGCCTTGTCGAGCGCCATCTCGGCGATGAAGCGGCTGGGCATCGCCTGCACGGTCTCGCGGCCCTTCTTTCGGCGCTTGGTCCAGCTCACGGCCAGCGTGCGCTGAGCGCGCGTGATGCCCACGTACATCAGCCGGCGCTCTTCCTGCAGGCGTTCGACCACGCTCTCGGCGACTTTTTCCTGCCGACCGTTGTCGTCGTCGAGCTTGAAGGGCAGCAGCCCCTCGTTGACGCCGATCAGCATCACGTGCGGCCATTCGAGGCCCTTCGACGCATGCAGCGTCGAGAGCGTGACGACGTTCTGGTCCTGCTCGCGCTCGCTGATGGTCGACAGCAGCGAAATCGTCTGCGCCACTTCGAGCAGGCTCTTGCGCTCGGCCACCGTCGCGGTCGCGCCCGACGCGTCGTCGATCTCGCCGCCGCAGCGCTGCGACATCCAGTCGCAGAACTCCATCACGTTCGTCCACTTGGCCGCGGCTGCCTGCTCGCTGTCCTCGCCCTCGTAGAGATGCTGCTCGTAGTCGATTTCCTTGAGCCAGTCGGTCATGAAGGTGCGCGCGTCCTCGGCGCCCATCGTGCGGCCGGCCTTGTAGGTCAGTTCGTTGACGTAGCGGCCGAACTCGTGCAGGCCGTCGAGCGCGCGCTTGGGAATCACGCTGGGCAGCGAGGCGCTGAAGAGCGCCGCGAACAGGCTCAGCTTGTACTGGCTCGCAAAGGTGCCGAGCGCGGCCAGCGTGGTGTGGCCGATGCCGCGCTTGGGCGTGGTCACCGCACGCAGGAACGCCGGGTCGTCGTCGCCGTTGACCCACAGGCGGAACCAGCCGCAGAGGTCCTTGATCT
>JAKONL010000320.1 GCA_022701965.1 Burkholderiaceae bacterium
GGGGCGGCGGGCCGAGGGCGGTGGGTGACCCCCTCCGCTCATGTCCCCCGGCTTCGCCTCCTCCTTTACTTCGCTGCGGGGGTCACCCACCGCCCTCGGCCCTGGGACACGCCCGTTGCGATACGAACCTGAACCGGCACGCCGTCACCACAGGCTCGGGGAGCCCGCCCCGCCTCCCCGAGCCTGAGCCAACGATTCGAACCATCCGGCTTCAGTCCCCCAGCAACTCCCCGATCGGCCGCAGGTCCTCGACCCGGTCGCAGATCGCCTTCACGACCATCATGATCGGGATGCCCAGCAGCAGCCCCCAGATGCCCCACAGCCAGCCCCAGAAAATCACGCCGATGAACACCGCGACCGGGTTCATGCGGCTGGTCCGGCTGGTGAGCCACGGCGTCAGCAGGTTGCCGATGAGCGTGTGGATGAGGAGCGACGTGCCGCCGATGACCACCGCCATCTCGATGGTGTTGAACTGCAGGAACGCCACCAGCGACGAGGCGCCCATCACCGCGATCGATCCGACGTACGGAATCAGGTTCGTCACACCCGCGACGATGCCCCAGACCGCGGCATTCGCCAGCCCCAGGCTCCAGAACGCGATGCCAGTGGCCAGGCCGACGAGCGCGCTGGTGAAGATCTGCACCAGCAGGTAGCGCTGGATGTGGCCCGTGATGTCGTCGAGCACGTGCACGGTGATCTTCTTCTTCTGCAGGCTGTCGCCGGTGATCTTCACCAGCTTGCGGCGGAAGGTATCGCCCGCGCACAGCGCGAAGAAGGTCAGGAACGCCACCAGCGTGAGCTGGCCGACCGCGCCGGCGAGGCCGACGGTGCCGCTCCACAGGTAGTCGCGCACGTTGAACGGCGGACGCTCGATGATCACGCGCGTCGCGCCGCGGCGCCCGCCCTGCATCGGCGGCGCCTGCGCGGCCTGCTCCAGCTGCGCGGCGGCCTGCTGGAAGGTATCGAGCGCGCTGGCGTTCTGGCTCGGGCCGCGCGCCATCGCGACGCGCAGCTTCTGCGCGGCGACCGGCAGCGAATCGACCAGCTGGGCCGCGCTGCCGGACAGCGAATAGCCGGTCCAGCCGACGCCGCCGGCGATGGTGAGGAGGATGAGCGCCGCGCCGAGCGCCCGGGGGATCTTCCAGCGCTGCAGGCGGTCGACCAGCGGCGACAGCGCGTAGGTGCCCATCACGCTCAGCATCAGCGGGATGAAGACCGCCGCCGCCCAGCGCAGCGCGAACACGCTCGCCAGCACGGCCAGCACCACCAGCGACGCGCTGCGCACGTCGACCGGCATATGGATCATCACGCGTTCGCGCTCCCTGCGCAGGGCCCGGCGCGCGGTGTCGAGCGTTTCGGCGGTCTCGCCGGGCGGCTGCGCGGCGCGGGTGGTTTCGGGCGTGGCCGCGGGGGTGGAGTCGTCGTTGGTCATGAATAGGCCCGGTCGGTGATCAGAAGGACTCGCGCAGCGCCTCGCGCACGGCCGCCAGCTGGCGGCGCGAGACGGCCAGCGGCTCGGCGATGCCGTCCAGCCGCAGCGCCCAGCCCTCGGCGTCGGCGCCGTCGTCGTATTTCTCGAGCGCGCGGATGGCGGCGCGCGCCACCAGCGCGTTGCGGTGCACGCGCACGAAGCGCCCGGGGTAGCGTTCCTCGAATTCGTTGAGCGAGCCGTCGAGGATGTGGCTGCGCGTGCGCGTGCGCACGGTCAGGTACTTGAGCTCCGACTTGAGGTAGACGACCTCGGCCAGCGGCACGCGCTCGGCGCGGCCGCGCTCCTGGATCACGAGCGTCTCCTGCGCGGCCGCAGGCGGGGCGACGTGCTTCTCCTTGAGCTGGCGCTCGGCCTTCTGCAGCGCCTGCTCCAGACGTTCGACACGCACCGGCTTGGTGAGGTAGTCGACGGCATCGAGTTCGAAGGCGGTCACGGCGTGCGTCGCGTGCGCGGTGACGAAGACGATCGCGGGCGCGTCGGGCCGGTCCTGGAGCGAGCGCGCGAACTCGATGCCGTCCATGCCGGGCATGTGGATGTCGAGCAGCACCACGTCGAAGGCCGTATCGGCGACCCGCTGCGCGGCCTGCGCGGCGTTCGCGGCCTCGCCCAGCACCTCGGCGGCCGGTGCACGACAGTCGCCCAGGAGCGTGCGCAGCCGCGAGCGGGCGAGCGCCTCGTCGTCGACGATGAGTGTCTTCAGTGCCATGTCGTTTCCTCTCGCCGCAGCGGCATCGGGAGTCGTTGGAGTAGCGCGATCATGCGGCCGCCGGCACGCAGATGCGGACCCGGTAGGTCTGCTGCTCGACGCCGGCGCTGAACTGGGCCTGCACGTCGTGCAGCAGGCCGAGCCGTTCGCGCACGTTGGCCAGCGCGATGCCGTGGCCGCGCGGCAGCGGCCGGTCGGCCCAGCGCAGTGGCGGCAGGCCGTTGATCACCTCGATCACCACCACGGAGCCGCGGCGCTCCGTGCGGATGCGCAGGTCGGCGCCGTCCGGACTCGGCTCCACGCCGTGCTTGACCGCGTTCTCCACCAGCGGCTGCAGCAGCAGCGGCGGCAGCCGGGCATCGCCGGCGGCGCCGTCGAGGTCCCAGCGGATGCGCAGCCGGTCGCCGAAGCGCACCTGCTCGATCGCCAGGTAACGGCCGGCGAGCGCGATCTCGTCGGCCAGCGTGACCGATTCGTCCGGATCGGCCAGCGCGCTGCGAAAGAGCTCGCT
>JAKONL010000321.1 GCA_022701965.1 Burkholderiaceae bacterium
CGACCACGGCGGCGTAGTCGGTCACGGGCGTGAACTGCACGTCCATGCCGGTTTCCTTCTTCAGGTAGTCGCCCAGCGGCGTGAACTTGCGCTGCAGCTCGGTCGGCGCCTCGTCGGGAATCGCCGACACGCGAAGCACGCCCTGGGCCATCGCGCCGACGGCGGCGAAGGTCAGGGTGAAGGCGACGGCGAGACGGCCGAAGCCGGAAAGGCGAGGGGAAAACTGCATCGGGAATGCCTTTGAAGGGGAACGGAAGGAGGGTCGCATTGTAGAAAGCGGGCGCCGGGCGACCTGGGCAGGAGGGTTCTCGGCGA
The DNA here is from genome assembly GCA_022701965.1 of Burkholderiaceae bacterium. The sequence continues at coordinate 316 of JAKONL010000321.1, forward strand.
ACTACGGCGCGGCGCACGAGCGAAAGCCTGCGAAGACGTCGTTGCGCCCGGCGGGAAAGAAGTTGCGGTAGCGCGCGTGCCGCAGGTGCGGCGCCGTCGCGAACGATCCGCCGCGCAGCACGCGCCGGCCATCGAACCATGGCTGCGAGTAGTCGCGGTACGGATGCGGCATGAAGCCGGGATAGGGCGCGAAGGGGCTGGATGTCCATTCCCAGACGTCGCCCCACTCGAAGCCGTCGTGTCCTGCGGCGGTTTCCCATTCGGATTCGGTCGGCAAACGGCGCCCGGCCCAGCGGCACCAGGCCTCGGCCTCGTGCGCGGTGAGCTGCATCGCGGGCGCGGCACGATCGAGCGCGACCCATCGGCCGAACTGCGATCGCTCCCAGCCCGCCGCCGCGCGCCGCAGATGCAGAGGCTGCGTGGCGCCCGTGTCGCGCAGCCATTCGTCGCCCTCCGGCGTCCAGAGTGCCCGGTCCGCATAGCCGCCGGCCTCGACGAAGGGCAGGAACGCCGCCCAGGTCACCGGCCCCGGGTCGATGGCGAAGGCCGGCACGTCGACATCGTGCGCTCCCAGTTCGTTGTCGAACGCGAAGCCCGGACCGTCGACGCCGATGCGCCGTCGTCCGGCCGCAACGCGCAGCGCGCCGGGAACGTGCGGCGTCCGCGTCGCATCCGTCGACGGCCTGCGCATCGCCGGTCCGAGATCGATGCCCAGCCCCTGCGCCATGAAGTGCCAGGCTTCGCGGTGCATGTCCTCGTGGAACAGCACCAGCCGGAAGAAGTAGAGGTCGTCGTCGCTGTCGCCGCCGGCGCGCAACAGGGCCAGCGTGGCTTCGCGCACCGCCGCCAGGTAGGCCGTCGTGGCCGCCGGGTCGGGGAGGTCGAGCCGCCAGCGCGTCGCATGCGCCACGTTCGACGAGTCGTAGAGCGCGTCGGCCTGCGCCAGTACCGAAGGCGCTCGCGGCGCGAGCGGATCGGCGGCGCTGCCCATCGCGCGATCCGGATTGCGCGAGAGCCAGAACTCCTCGAACCAGCCGGTATGTCCGAGTTCCCAGAGCGGCAGGTTGACCGCGCTCGCCTGCGCGATGCGCAGGCCGTCCGGGCCGAGCGCGTGCCTGAAGCCGTCGAACAGGCCGAGCAGCTGCGTCCGCCCGGCCGTCAGCGCGGCCTCGATTTCCCGTGGCCCGGCGCGCCGCATCGCCTCGCCCCAGGAAGCCCTGCGGGAACGTCCGACCTCCCGCTCCGATATAAGCGCGTCCATGAAAAGTCCTCCGCCTTCGATCTGCATCGTGACGCCGGCGCTGGCCGATGCCAACAACGGCAACTGGCAGACGGCCCGGCGCTGGTCGCGGATGCTGGCCGCGGATTATCGGATCGAGCTCGTCGGGCGCTGGGACGATGCCTGCGCCCCTGCGGACGCCATGGTCGCGCTGCATGCCCGGCGTTCGGCCGATTCGATCGCCCGCTGGGCCGATGCGTCCGCGCGGGGGCCGCACCGACCGCTCGCCGTCGTGCTGACCGGCACCGATCTCTACCGCGACATCGGCACCGACGCCGCCGCCGACCGCTCGCTGGCGCTGGCCGACAGGCTGGTCGTGCTGCACGAGCGTGCGGTCGACGACCTGCCGCCGCGCTTTCGCCACAAGGCCCTGGCCTGCTTCCAGTCGACCTCCTCGCGCCGGCCGCTCGACAAGCCCGGACGCCACCTGCGCGCCCTGATGGTCGGCCACCTGCGCGCGGAGAAGGCGCCTCGGACCTATTTCGCGGCCGCCCGTGCGCTCGCCGGTCGCACCGACATCCTGCTCGACCATGTCGGCGCCGCGCTCGACCCCGCGCTCGGCGTCGAGGCCGAGGCGTTGCAGCGGCAATGCCCCGCCTACCGCTGGCTCGGCGCACGGCCGCATGCCGATGCGCGCCGCCGCATCCAGGCGGCGCATGTGCTCGTCCATCCGAGCGTCATGGAAGGCGGCGCGCACGTCGTGATGGAAGCGGTCCGCAGCGGCACGCCGGTGCTGGCCAGCCGCATCGCCGGCAACGTCGGCATGCTCGGCGCGGACTACGACGGCTACTTCGAACCGGGCGACGCCGAAGGTCTCGCCGGGCTGATCGAACTCTGCCGCGACGACCCGGCGATACTTTCCCGCCTCGGCGCGCAGTGCGCACGGCGCGCCCCGTTGTTCGACCCCGCCCGCGAGCGCGCGACCCTGCGCGCCCTGCTGGCCGAAATGCTGGAGACCTCCGTATGACCATCCCTTCGACCGCTCCTTCGACTGGCCCTCGCCTGACGTCCCTCTCCCACGGCGGCGGCTGCGGCTGCAAGATCGCCCCCGGCGTGCTGTCGGAGATCCTGCGCAACAGCGGCGGCGGGATCATTCCGCCCGAACTCATGGTCGGCATCGAGACCGCCGACGACGCCGCCGTCTACCGTCTCAACGACACCCAGGCGCTGATCGCCACCACCGACTTCTTCACGCCCATCGTCGACGACCCGTACGACTTCGGCCGCATCGCCGCGACCAACGCCATCAGCGACGTCTACGCGATGGGCGGCAAGCCGATCATGGCGCTGGCGCTGGTCGCCATGCCGATCGCGCAGCTGCCGGTCGAGGTCATCGGCGAGATCGTGCGCGGCGGGCAGGACGTGTGCCGCGCGGCCGGCATCCCGATCGCCGGTGGCCACACCATCGATTCGGTCGAGCCGATCTACGGCCTGGTCGTGATGGGGCTGGTGCATCCGGACCGCGTGCGGCGCAATGCCGGCGCGCGGGCCGGCGACGTGCTGATCCTCGGCAAGCCGCTGGGCGTGGGCGTGCTGTCGGCGGCGCTCAAGAAGGAACAGCTGCCCGAGGCCGGCTACCGGCAGCTGATCGACACGACGACCAAGCTGAACACGCCCGGCATCGCGCTCGCGCAGCTCGACGGCGTGCATGCGCTGACCGACGTGACCGGCTTCGGGCTGGCCGGCCATGCGCTGGAACTGGCACGGGGTGCGGGTCTGACCGCGGTGATCGAATGGTCGAAGGTACCGTTGCTCGACGGCGTCGAGGCGATGGCCGCCGAAGGCTTCGTCACCGGGGCCTCGGGGCGCAACTGGGTCGGCTACGGCGCGGAAATCGAACTGGCCGACGGCCTTCCGGCGACGGCGCAAAGCCTGCTGAGCGATCCGCAGACCTCGGGCGGGCTGCTCGTGAGCTGCGCGGCGGAGGCCGTGGCCGAGGTGCTGGACGTGTTCGGCGCCGAGGGCTTCGGGCAGGCGACGGTCGTCGGCCGCGTGGAAGCCGGCCGGCCGGGACTTCGCGTCGAGGTCTGACCGGACGGGCCGGGCTTTCGATCCGATGGACGGTCGGGACCGGAGTCAGTCCAGCGTGGCGCCGGACTGCTTGACGAGCTGCTGGTGCTTCGTCATCTCCGACTGGAAGAACGCCGGCGCGAGGTCGGGCCCGGTGGCCAGCAGGGTGAGCCCCTGCGCCGTGAGGGCGGTCTGGGCCTCGGGCGAAGCGAGTGCCGCCCGAACGGCCGCATGGTCGGCGTCGACCACCGCCTTGGGCAGTCCGCTCGGGCCGATGAGCGCGATCCAGGCGTCGAAGCTGTACTTCGGCACGCCCGCCTCGGCGACGGTCGGCACGTCCGGCAGCGCGGCCGAACGCCCCGGGGTCGACACCGCGAGCGCGCGCAGCGTTCCGGCCCGCACCTGCGGCGCCACCTGCGAGATCGACACGAACGCCAGGTCGACCTGGCCGCCGACCAGGTCGGTGATCAGCGGCCCGGTGCCGCGGTACGGCACGTGCTTCATCGCGATGCCGGTCTCGCTGACGAGCAGCTCGCCGGCCAGGTGGAGCGTGCTGCCGTTGCCGGCCGAGCCGTAGTTCAGCTTGCTGGGATGGGCCCTGGCGTAGGCGACCAGTTCCTTCACGCTCCTGACCGGCAGCGCCGGGTGGACCACCAGCAGCAGCGGCACCGTCGCCACCACGGCGATCGGCGTGATGTCGTTCATGCTGTCGTAGGGAATGGACCGGTAGATGCCCGGGTTGATGACGTGGTTCGACGAGATCAGGCCCAGCGTGAGGCCGTCCTTGGGCGCCTTGACGATCTGCGCGGTGCCGGGGATGCCGCCGGCGCCGACGATGTTCTCCACCACGACCGGATGGCCGGTGGCCTTGCCGAAGCCCGGCGCGATGGCCCGGGCGACGGCGTCGACCGTGGAGCCGGCCGCCAGCGGCACGATGAGCCGGAGCGGCCGGTCGGGCTGGGCATGGGCGCCGAGGCCGGCGAGCGCCAGCAGCGCCGCGAGGGCGGCACGGCGGGTGGCGACAGGAACATTCATCCGGGCTTTCATCGATCTCGTCTCCTTGGTTTTCTTGGGCACGCTCAGGCGTGACGTTCGCGCAGCGTCTCGAACGACACCAGCTCGCCGGCGATGGCGCTGGCGGCCACGGTCGGCGGGCTCGCGAGCCAGACCTGCCCCGGGCCGCCGCGTCCGGGAAAGTTGCGGTTGATGGCGCTCACCGTGACCTGGCCGGCATCGACCGAACCGCCGGGCCCGCAGTTGCCGCAGGCCCCGCACGACGGCTGCAGCATGCGGGCGCCGACCTTCTCGAAGGCGTCCATGTAGCCCGCGGCGACGCAGTGGTCCCGCACGGCCGTGGTGCCGAACTGCAGGAACAGCTGCACGCCCGGCGCCACGCGCAGTCCGCGGTCGGCGGCCCAGCGCAGCACGGCGTGGTAGTGGTCGAAATCCTCCCGCTTGCCGGCGGTGCAGGAGCCGCCGTAGGCGATGTCGACGCGCACCGGCACCGCGATGTCGGCCAGCGGCATGCCGTTGCCGGGATCGCCGGGCCGCGCCACCATCGGCGGCACCGACGCGCAGTCGACGCGCAGCGTCTTCGTGTAGACGGCGGCGGCGTCGCTGGCCATCCAGGGTTCGAGCACGAAGTCGACGCCGCGGCGCTCGCGCAGGAACCGAAC